>JBQCJC010000025.1:0-16813 GCA_051953135.1 Thermoanaerobaculia bacterium
TGCCGCTCCACTAAAACAAAAGCGGCGGCTTTCGCCGCCGCACTCCAAACACGCATCGCGAACCATTCAGAACTCGGGTGCGCTCAGTCCCAGGTTGGTGTCGCGGCGGTTGTAGATCACGCTCACGCGATCGGTATCGAGATCGCGGAAGACGATGAACTCGTTCTTCGACTCGTCGAGCCGCAGCGCGGCTTCCTCGATCGACATCGGACGGATGGGAATGCTGTTGGTCTTCACGATGCGCGGAGCGCGCTGCTGCGTTTCCTCGCGGAGCTGACCCGGCTCGAGCACCTGCACGGCCCATTCGTTGACGACCGGCTTCGCGCCGTCCTTGCGATGATGATCGCGGATCTTCTTGCGATTTTTCTGCGCCTGCCGTTTCAGATGATCGATGGCCGAGTTGATTGCGTCCTGCATCGACTCGTCCGACTCCTGCACCGTCTTGACGTCGTGCTCTTTCCCTTTCATCAGGATTTCGCAGATGTTGCGGTACTTCTCGACCTGCAGCACGACACGAACGTCGATGACATCGTCGAAGAGCTTCTCCTCGATTTTGGCGAGCTTCTTCTCGACCATGTCGCGGATGTCGGGAGGGATCTCGTAATTACGGCCGGAAATCTCGGTTGCCATACGCCACACCTCGAACTAGAAAATTTGTTTGCGGTCCGTGGAAGACGGAATGTTCAGCTCGTCCCGGTACTTGGCCACGGTCCGCCGGGCGATGTTGATCCCCTCGTCGTTCAGGATCTTCATGATCTTCGAATCGCTGAGGGGTTTGCGCGGGTCCTCGTTCTCGATGAAGCTCTGGATCTTCTTCTTCACCGTGAGGGACGAAATGTCTTCGCCCGTGTCGGAATCGATTCCGCTGTGGAAGAAGTACTTCATCAGGAAGAGGCCGCGCGGAGTGTGCATGTACTTGTTGGAGACGACGCGCGACACGGTCGACTCGTGCATCTGAATGTCGTCCGCGACGTCGCGAAGAACGAGCGGTCGCAGGTAGTCGATGCCCTTCTCCAGAAATTCGCGCTGATGTTTGACGATCGATTCGGCGACTTTGTAGATCGTGCGCTGGCGCTGATCGAGTGACTTGATGAGCCACACCGCGGAGCGGATCTTGTCTTTGATGTAGTTGACCGTTTCGCCGTCCTGCTTCGAATCCATGGAGTTGAGCATGGCCCGGTAGCCGCCGTTGATGCGCAGCTTGGGCATGCCGTCCTCATTGAGGACGATCACATATTCGTCACCGACTTTGTGCACGTACACATCGGGTTCGACGTAGATCGCTCGCTCATTGGAGTACTTCCTCCCTGGCTTGGGATCGAGATGCTTGATCAGCTCGACGATGCTCTCGAGCGTCTTCATGTCGATGCCGAGAGTCTTCGCCAGCGGGACGAATTTGCGCTGCATGAATTCGTCCCAGTGATCGCGAATCACGACTTCGACGAGAGGCTCGTCGATCTCGAGAAAACCGAGTTGCAACAACAGGCACTCGCGCAGATCGCGCGCACCGACGCCGATCGGATCGAGCATCTGCACGGCATCGACGGCTTTCTGCACTTCTTCGTCGGTGAAGCCGCCGGCCTGCATGATCTCGTCGTTGCTGGCGCGGAGGTAGCCGTCTTCATCGATATTGCCGATGATGAACTGCGCGATCTCTTTGGTGCGCGGCGAGGCATCGGACATCGAGAGCTGCCACGTGAGGTGATCGGAGAGATTGGGCGGACGGGTGAGCGTGTTCTCGATCGGAAATTCTTCGTGCTCCTCGCCCATCCCGCGAGGGTTGTATCCGTACTCGATGTAGTCCTGGAAGTAGGCGTCGTAGTCGATTTCGTCGAAGGAGTCTTTCTCTTTTTCCTTCGTCTCGACTTTCGGCGGCTCTTCGGTTTCAGTCTTCGCGGCTTCCTGTTCCTCTGCCGGCGTCTCCTCGGCCTTCGCCTCTTCGGCGGTCTCTTCGAGGAGAGGGTTTTCGAGCAATTCCTGGTTGAGGACTTCCTGAAGCTCAAGCTTCGAGAGCTGCAGCAGCTTGATCGCCTGCTGCAGCGACGGCGTCATGATCAGCTTCTGGCTGAGTTTGAGATGAAGCTTTTGTTCAAGTGCCATGGATCGACTGCGGGGCCTTCCTTGCTCAGTTTAGATTGAACGTCTCACCGAGGTAAATTCGCCGGACCTCGGCGTCAGCCGAAAGGCTCTCCGGCGCTCCCTGCCGGAAGATCTCCCCTTCTTTGATGATGTATGCCCGGTCCGTAATCTTCAATGTTTCGCGGACATTGTGGTCCGTGATGAGGATTCCGATCCCCCGGGCGCGCAGTTGCGAAATGATTCGTTGAATTTCGAACACTGCAATTGGATCGATTCCTGCAAACGGTTCATCTAGCAAGATGAATGCCGGATTGATCGCGAGGCTTCGCGCGATCTCCAACCGGCGGCGTTCGCCTCCCGACAACGAGTACGCGCGACTGCGCGCGATGTGCGTGATCCCGAATTCTTCGAGGAGTTGCTGCGTGCGTCGCTGACGCTCCGCAAGCGGAAGGCTCATCGTTTCGAACACGGAGAGCAGATTCTCTTCGACGGTGAGTTTGCGAAAGACCGACGCTTCCTGCGGGAGGTAGCTGATGCCGCGCTGCGCGCGCAGATACATCGGCAGTTGCGTGATGTCGTCGTCGCCGAGCGAGACGTTGCCGCCGTCCGGACGAACGAGTCCCACGATCATGTAGAACGTGGTGGTTTTGCCCGCGCCGTTGGGTCCAAGGAGACCGACGATCTCCCCTTGCCGAATCTCGACCGTGACATCACGGACGACTTTGCGTCCCTTGTAAACCTTGAGGAGGTGTGTCGCTGTCAGTCGAAGAGGCTCGGCGCTCGCCATGTGCGAGGAGGAGAGTATCAGAAGGTTGGAGGTGGTTGAGTGTGTGGCGTGTTAACGGCTCGGGTCGTCGTGGATACGAGTGATGAGTGATGAACGATGAGCGATGATCTGTTTCGCCAGCGCCGCACTCATGGACATCACGTCGTGTCGCACGATGTGAATCTGGCGACGCCGTTCGTCACTCATCACTCATCACTCATCGCTCGTACTCGCGACAAAGTTGCCCACGCAGCGCAACACGCTCAGTCTCCCTCGTGCTTGTACGTTCCCTTCGTCTGCGAGTCGGGGCTGAGCACCTGCACGCGATTGCGTGCGAGATCGAAGGCGATTTGTTGTCCGCTCACGGACGTCACCGGATCGGTGGCGGTTGCTGGCGATCCGTTGAGGTAGATCATTTTCTTGTCGACCTGGTAGATCGCTTTGTCGCCGGTGCCTTTGCGATTGGTGGCGCTGTCGACGAGGTTCACGTCGTTCTCCGCTTCGATGCGCTCGACTTTGTTCTTGTCGTTGAAGAAGAACATCGCCTTCTCCGATTTCAGATTGCGCGTTTCATCGATGATCGTGACCTTGCCGAGGAGATCGATGCGCTTGTCGGATTTGCGCGCGATGAGCTGCTCGCTCGTCGACTGCACCGGTGTTTTGCGCGCTTCGCTGCCGGTGTTGTAGAGCAGCGAGCGGACGTTGCCGCGCGCGATGATCGCGTCGCCGTTACCACTCACCTGCAGCTCGTTCGACAGCACCGTGTTGTTGTCCTGCCACGCGCGAACGTGACCGGTGAAGATCGCGACTTTGTTCGTTTGTCGCATCAGCAACTCATCGCTGTTCACGAAGACCGGCTTGCCCGCGGGAAAGAGATTCGTGTTCTCGGCGGAAGGCGTGCTGCCTTTCGAAACGAGTTGCGCGATGACGTTTCCGCTCGCACGCGCGGTTTGCGCGCGCGGTGAGAATTCGAGCGTCTTCGCTTTTAATGTGTGACCGTCGCTGACGACCGTTGCCTGCCAGCCCGGATCGGTGGTGAGGATGATGCGATCACCCGCGATGTCGTAGTTCGCGCGGAATGCGGTCGCGGTGGTCTTCGGATCTTTGTAACGGAACGCGCCTTCGAGATACGCGCTGCGCGCGCGGCGCGTGCCCTGGTCGAACCACACGGTGACGTGTTCGGCGTTGATCTCGCGCGGCGCGTCGCCGAGCTCTTTCATCACGACGCCGGTGTCGGCTTTGATTTCGTTGACGACGCGATTCGCAATTCCGACGCGAAACGATCGCGCCACGATGTCGCGCTTCGGCGGTCCATCGAGAATCGCATGCGCGAGGTTCGTGACGCTCGTCGCGTTGAGCGCATTGATCTGACCATCGGGTCCGACTTCGGTGTGGAAGCCGTCGCTGCGGATTTCTTTTCGGCCGCCGAGGTCTTCGCCGGTCGATGATGTTGCAGCCATGACGATGACGCAGTTCTCGCGGCCTTCGACGCCGATGAGTTGTTTGCGGTCCTGCGTGAAGCGGCCGAACATCCAGTTCGAGCTCACGCTTTCGTTGCCGCGATCCATGCGCACCTGGTCTTTGAATTCGACGGTGTTCTCGCGGCGGCGGAACATGCTTTCCGCTCCGCGAATGGTCATCGGCACTTCGGCGGGATTGATCGCCGTCATCGTCGCGGTGACGTTCTTGAAGAGGCGCAGAGTCTCGCCCGGAACATCCATGTCGAGCGCGCCGGCTTCACCGTTCCAGCGATCGACTTTGAATTGCACGGGGATGTCGTTTGTGAGTCGCGTGCCGTCGTAGCGAATCTCGGCAGTCTTGATTTCGATGCCGTCGCTCGATGCGACGCGCACTCCGCCTTTCGCATCTGCTTCTTTCGTGGTGGTGTTGAACTGCGCCTGCGGACACGTGACTTCGTACGTGAGTCCGTTCTGGCGGAAGAGCGTGAGCTCGACGCCTTCGAGCGTAGTCCATCCGGATTCGAAGGAGACGACGCGGTTCGCGCGTATGCGCGAGACGACGCGTCCGCCGATCGTCTGCACGTCCTCGAACGATTTCCCCTCGACGAGCGCCGTGTCTTCCGGGCGCTGCGTGGAGGTCACTCCTTCGTTCGACGGACCGCCCGTGGGTCTTTGCTTCGAGGTCCAGTTGAAGACGATGAGGAGGATGAATCCGAGGATGAGGATCGGCAGCGCGATGCGGAGAGCTCGAATCGTGCGCTGCATTCCGGACGGCCGTAACACGTTCGCCACCGTTTTCGTTCCTCGTGCCTTTTACGATGCACCGCATGCGACTGACATGCGTCCTCGCCGCACTCCTTCTTTTCGCAACCAGTGCCAGCCCGCAGCAGCCGAAGGAATCTCAGGAAGTGACGGATCTTCTGGCGTCGATCAAGGGAAATGAGAATCGACCGGCCGGCGAGGTCTTCAAGAATGTGAAGATCCTGAAGGATCTGCCAGCCGCGCGTTTTCTGCGCGTGATGGATGTGGGCTACAGCCGCGCGCTGGGCGTAGGTTGCGAGCACTGCCATGTGGAAGGGCGATGGGAAGCGGATGAGAAGCGTCCGAAGCGCGCCGCACGGGAAATGATGGCGCTGGTGAGCGAGATCAATGAGAAGCTGGGAACGCTGCAGGAGATCGATACGGAGGAGCCGTCGGTGAACTGCACGACATGCCATCGCGGGTATGTGAAGCCGGCCTTGCAGATGCGGTGAGCCGGCACGGCCGGCAGCGCTTGTTGTTCCTTCTAACACGTTAGAAGATTTGCGCGTGCGTATTCCGCGAACGTGTTAGATGGAACAACAAACGCGGCGGCCCGTGGCCGCCCGCCGGAGGCGCTCTACGTCGTTCCTCTCGCATCGACAAGTTCGAGCCGCATGCCGTGGTAACGGTCCGGCTCTACCCGCACCAGCAGATCGACATCGCCCTTTGCCAGCTCGTAGCCGAGTTGCTTCACACTTGGCCACACAACACCCACTGCACGTCCTGTCTCGTCCTGCAGATTCACTTCCGTGCAGTCCTCCGCGAACATCCGCGTGCTGATGATCCGCACCTTGCGGATCAGGAACAGCGGCTGCGGATTCCCGGCGCCGAATGGCTGCAGTAACTCATGCGCTTTGAGAAATTCGGAATCGAGCTCGCCCAGCGTCAGCTCCGCGTCGACGGGCGCCTCCTTGCGGAACAGCGACTCGTCGATCGACTCGAATTGCTCGTGCAGACGTGCGCGCAAAACATCGAGATTCGATGCCGCCAGCGAGAACCCGCATGCGAACTCGTGACCGCCGAAATGCGTGAACAGCTCCGAGACCGATTCGAGCTGACCGTGCAGATCGATCGTCGTGATGCTGCGTCCCGAGCCCACGCACGTATCCCCTTCGATCGTCATCACCAGCGTTGGCCGGTGATAGCGCTGCGCGATGCGACCGGCGGTGAGCCCGAGAACTCCGCGATGCCATCCCTCGCCCGCGAGAATCAGCACGCGCTCGCCGCCGCGGATTTGCTCCTCCGCTGAGACTCTCACCTGCTGCTCGATCTGCTGCCGCTCCGCATTCATGCGATCGAGCTCACTGCAGATTTCCCAAGCCGCTTCTTCATCGACCGCGGAGAACAAATCGATCGCCGTATTCGCCGACGCGAGACGTCCCGCGGCGTTGATGCGCGGACCGATTTTGAACCCGACATCCACCGCGCGTAATCCCCGCCCGGACAGACCTAAGCGCTTCAGGAGAGCGCGAAGGCCGGGGTTGCGCACATCGGCAAGTCCGGCGAGCCCTAACGACGTAATGGTGCGATTTTCGCCGACCAGGGGCGCGACATCGGCGACCGTGCCGATCGCCGCGATCTTCAGCAGCGATTCGATCGAGATCTTCTTCCCGTTGCGGCGAATCAGTTCGCAGCAAAGCTTGAACGCGACACCGACGCCCGCGAGCTCTTTGAACGGATACTCGCAACCTGGCTGCTTCGGATTCAGGACCGCGGCCGCATCGGGCAGCGTGCCGGGCGGCAGATGATGATCGGTGATGATCACGTCGATGCCGCGCTCGATCGCGCGCTTCACCGGCTCGATGCTGGTGATGCCGCAGTCGACGGTGATCACGAGCTTGATGTTGCGCTCGGAGAGCACGCGGTCGAGCACTTCCATCTTGAGACCGTAGCCGTCGACGAGCCGGTGCGGCACGACGAACCCCGCATCAGCGCCTAACGACTTGAGCACGGTCTGCAGCATGACGATCGACGTGACGCCATCGACGTCGTAATCACCGTAGATGACGATCCCTTCGCGATCGCGCACCGCACGCGCAATGCGCTCGCACGCGTGCGTCATCCCGTGAATGGTCGAGGGATCGTGCAGATCTCCCAACTCCGGCGCGACGAACCGCCGATACGACTCATCATCCGCAACACCACGACGCACGAGCAACGCGCGCAGCTTGTCGTTGGAGATGGGAAGTCGAGGAGCGTCAGCCGGCGCGTCGAGAAGAGACCAGGAGGTGTGGATCACGCGGAGTCAGGGTAGCAAATACCACTCGGTGTAGAGATGAGTGATGAGAGACGAGTGATGAACGGTAGCGGGACCGGAGCGATGAGTGATGAGTGATGAATGATGAACGGTAGTGGCGAGGAACGCGAGACCGGAGCGATGAGCGATGAGTGATGAAGTTCGACAGGCATCGCGAGAGTCACGTTGTGTGCAATGACGTCATGTCACTGCACGCGAGTCTCGCGAAACCTGTCATCACTCATCATTCATCACTCATCGCTCGCCCCGCGACGACAAACGCCTACTTCTCAAACACGCCCATCCGCCGAAACTTCTTGTACCTTTCGTCGAGCAACTGCGCGGGTTTGAGCTTTGACAGCTCTTTCAGCGCGCGCTCGAGCACGGGTGCGAGATTCTCGGCGGCGGCGGTGGGATCGCTGTGTGCGCCGCCGGCGGGTTCGGGGATGATCTCGTCGATGATGTTGAGTTTCTTCAAATCCTGCGCGGTGATTTTCATCGACGCGGCTGCGTCGGGTGCGGCGGCGGAGTTCTTCCACAAAATCGCGGCGCAGCCTTCGGGGCTGATCACGGAGTAAACGGCGTGCTCGAGCATGAACACGCGATCTCCAACGCCTAACGCGAGCGCACCACCGCTGCCGCCTTCACCGATCACGGAGATGATCACCGGCACTTGCAGCGCGGCCATCTCGCGCAGATTCACGGCGATGGCTTCGGCCTGTCCGCGTTCTTCCGCGCCGACGCCGGGGTACGCGCCCTGCGTGTCGACGAAGGAGAGAATCGGGAGTTTGAATTTCTCCGCGAGTTTCATCACGCGCAGCGCTTTGCGAAAGCCTTCGGGACGCGGCTGTCCGAAGTTGCGCAGCACTTTCTCTTTTGTGTTGCGGCCCTTCTGATGGCCGACGACACACACGGCCTGCCCGCGGAAACGACCGAAGCCCGCGACGACCGCGGGATCATCGGCGAACTTGCGATCGCCATGAATCTCGGACCAGTCTTCGATCATCGCGGCGATGAAGTCGAGCGTGTACGGACGCTGCGGATGACGCGCAACGAGCGTCTTCTGCCACGGCGTGAGCTGTGAGTAGATTTCAGAGGAGACTTTGGTAAGCTTCAGTTGGAGCTCGGCGATTTCGGCTTGTGTCGCCGGCTCTGATTCCATCGCAGAGAGCTCTTCGATTCGACGCCGAATCCTCTGGATCGGCTCTTCGAATTGCGTCGGGTCGGCGCTCATGGGGCGTGACCCTAACAAAGAACGCAGATGCTGGCAACTGAACCGGACGAAACCGAGAACGCAACCTCGTCGGAACAACCGACGAGCCCTATCGCTCACCATCACGATCATCACGATCACCACGCGACGCCGTCGGCGTATCTCGAGCAGTGGTCGGCGAACGAGGTGATGCGACACATCCCCACGCTCGCGTGGATGTCGCAGAAACTCGATCACGATTTGCGGCGCCGCATCGAGAAGTTGTGGCTTCCCTACTCGGATCTTGCGGCCAGCGATCCACGGCATCCCGCGCTCGAAGCGGAGTTCCGCGGTTTGTGCCGTTCCCTGGAGCGCGTCGCGATCGTCGCGGTCCGTCATCGCGGCGCCATGCATCCCCCCAACGACCTCGGCAGCAAGATCGGCTGGCTGATCAGTCACGCGGTGCAATGCCTCAACACGGCGGAGGCGGAGACGTTCGGACGCCGTTTGCCGTTCCAGACGTTCGAACGCAGCAACGCCGAGCCGTTGTGGGCAGCCATGCTTTCAACGATTCAACACGTGCAAAAACTCGCCGAGCTCACACGCGAAATCGAGCCGGAAATCGACGAGAAGATGTTCGAGGGACTGGTGAATTTGCGCGAGCCGCTAAGGCGTGAGCCGATGGCGTGAGCGCGTTCCGCGCGAACGATGAATGATGAGCGATGAGCGATGAACCGCATCGCGAGATCGCAGCGCCTGCGACATGACGCCAGCTCGTAGACGTTCAAATCTCGCGATGGCGTTCATCACTCATCATTCATCACTCATCGCTCGTACTCGCGCACCATCGCCCACAACGCGCAACCGCAGCCTCACAAAATATTGATCGGGTCCACATCGATCGCCACATCGACGCCCTTCTACTTCCTCGGCAACAGCACACTCTCCACCGCTTTGCGCAGTCCCGTGCGATGCGGCGATCGCAGCAGAATCTGATAGCGCCACACTGCTTTGATTCTCGCGACGGGCGCGGGTGCAGGGCCTTGCACCCGCGTTCCTGCGAACGGTTGCACGGCTTCTTCGAGCATGCGGCCGCTTTCGCGTGATGCGCGCTCGACGTCAGTGAGATTTTCGCCGCGAAAGAGAATCGCGATCATTGACGTCACGGGCGGATAGTGAAACGTGCGGCGGAACTCGATCTCCGATTCGAAGAACGCTTCGTAGTCGTGTCGCGTCGCGTGTTGAATCGCGTAGTGCGTCGGGAACGCCGTCTGAATCAACACGCGTCCCGGCAACTCGCCTCGCCCGCTGCGTCCCGCGACTTGCGTGAGCAGATAGAACGTTTTCTCCGCGGAGCGGAAATCGGGATAGCCGAGGATTGAGTCGGCGTTGAGAACGCCAGTGAGAGTGACCTTCGGAAAGTGATGTCCCTTGCTCAACATCTGCGTGCCGATCAACGCACGCGTATCGCCGCGGCGAAAGCGATCGAGAATCGCGACGAGTGAACCTTTGCGCCGCGTCGAATCGCGATCGAGCACTTCCACCGGAACATCCGGAAAATCGCGCTTGAAACGCTCTTCCACTTTCTCCGTGCCGAAGCCGATTGGCTGCAGCACCTCACCGTGACACAGCGGGCAACTCGATGGGATCTTCTTGCGCGCGCCGCAGTAGTGACAGATGAGCATGCCCTCGCGACGATGCACGGTCATCGTCACGCTGCAGTCCTTGCAGCGGAACTCGTGACCGCATTCGCGGCACAGCAGATACGGCGCGTAGCCGCGGCGATTCATCAGGATGATCGCCTGCTCGCCGGCGTCGAACGTCGATCGCAATGCATCTTTCAACGGCCGGCTGAAGATGACGAAGCCTTTGTCTTCCTTCTCCGCCGTCTCTTTTCGCAGATCGATGATCTCGACTTCAGGCAGCGGCCGCGCTTCGACGCGTTTCGTCATGCGCAGCAGCGTGTATTTGCCGCGCGCCGCGTTCTCACGCGATTCGAGTGATGGTGTTGCCGATCCGAGCACGACCGGGATGCCGCGCAGTTGCGCGCGCACGACCGCGAGATCGCGTGCGTTGTAGCGCGGTGTTTCTTCCTGCTTGTACGCGCCGTCGCCTTCCTCGTCGACGACGATCATGCCGAGGCGCTGGAATGGAGTGAAGAGAGCAGAGCGCGGCCCGATCGCGACATCCACTTCGCCGCGTCGCGCGCGCCACCACTGATCGAAACGCTCGCTCGACGAGAGATTGCTGTGCAGGATCGCGATGCGATCGCCGAAGCGTTCCTTCAAGCGCGACGCGAACACCGGCGTGAGCGAGATTTCCGGCACCAGCAGGATCGCCTGCTCTCCGCGCTTCACGACCTCCCGCATGATTTCGATGTAGACCTCCGTCTTGCCGGAACCGGTCACACCTTCGAGCAGAAACGGCGCGAACTTGCCGAGCGATGCTTTCACCGCGCCGATTGCATCGCGTTGTTCGATCGAGTACTTGATCTCGCCGACGTGCGCGTCATCGAGTCCGGCGAGAAACGCATCGAGCGTATGACGTCGCGCGCGGCGCTCGATGCGCACCACGCCCTTGCGTGTGAGCGCGGAGAGAATCGCGGCCGACACTTCCGCGTGTTCGAGCGCGCGAACGGACATCTCGCCACCACGTGCGCGCAGCAGCTCGACCGCGGCTTGCTGCTTCGCAGTCAATGCGCCCGCTTCCGCTTCGAGGATGACGAAGCGATCGTAGCGAACGCCTTCCGCGTCTTTGAGCTGATCGGTGATCGAGAGGACGCCTGCGTCGCGCAAACGCAGCAATGCCGATCGAGCGATCATCGTCGCCGGCATCGCGCGCTTCTTCAACTCGGCGATGAGCGGGAGATCGGAATCGAGAATGCGTTTCGATGCGATCGCTTCGTCGATGAATTCTTCGGTCGCGGTGAGCACTGCCTGGCGGCGACCGCGCGAAGCCATGTTTGCCGGCAGCGCGACTTTCAGCATCTCGCCTAACGGCGCGATGTAGTACTCCGCGGCCCACTTGCAGAGGTCGATGATCTCGGGGATCAGCGCCGGCTCTTCGTCATCGAGCACCGATGCAATCGGCTTCAACTTGTTCGCATCGACCGGCGCCTCATCTTTCAACGCGACGACGAAGCCGGTCGTGCGCTTCGGCCCGAGGGGCACTTCGACGCGCGTGCCGAGTCGCACCTCGTCCGCGAGCTCGGGCGGCACGAGGTACGTGAGCGTTTGATGCAGCGAGACCGGGACGGCGATTTCGGCGAAGGTGGTGAGCACTTAGAAGTTGATCCCTAACTCCGTCATCACCTTCTTCATGTCCGTCCACACGTCCTTCTTCGCGGCCGGCGTGCGCAGCAGGTACGCCGGATGGAACGTCGGCATCAGCTTGATTCCTCGGTACTCGAGCCACTGCCCACGCACCGCGCTGATGCTGTATCCCTTGCCGGTGAGACTCTGCAATCCGAACTTGCCGAGCGTTACGATCACCTTCGGCTGAATCAGTTCCACCTGCCGCTGAATGAACGGACGGCATTCGTCCATCTCATCCGGCTCCGGATTGCGATTCTCCGGCGGACGGCACTTGATGACGTTGGCGATGTACACCTGCTCGCGTGTGAGCTTCATCGCTTTGATGATGTCCGTGAGCAACTGCCCCGCGCGACCGACGAACGGCTCGCCTTTCAAATCTTCATCACGTCCCGGCGCTTCACCGATGAACATCAAATCCGCATTCGGATCGCCCACACCGAAGACGACGTTCGTGCGCGTGCCCGCGAGACGGCAGGCCGTGCATGCGAGCGCGCGGGAGCGGAGTTCGTCGAACTTCGCGTTGTCGGTTGCTGGTTGTTGGTTGTTGGGGGAAACGAAAAGCGCAGGCTCATTCGTTGATTCTGCGATCGCGGTTGCGACGTCCGGCGCATTCGCGACGACCTCGTCGCTCCCGACAACCGACAACCGACTCCCGACAACCGACAGATCCAAATGCGTATACCCGAGCTCCTTCAACAGCGCGAGCTCTCTGACCAGGTCCTCATTCATTGCAGCGATTATGGTCTAAACTCACGTCGGTCCAAACGTTCGGCAAGGAGAAGAGAAACATGAAGAAGGTCATGCAGCTCGGGCTCGCAACGGTCCTCCTCTGCGCGCTTTCCGCACCGGCATTCGCCGGTGGCGCGACAGTCAAGGTGATCAACCAGAGCAAGTGGGAGATTCACCACATCTACCTCTCGTCCACCGGTGACGATGACTGGGGTCCGGATCAGCTCGAGGATCAGATCCTGGAGAAAGGTCAGTCGCTCACGCTGCACAGCATTCCGTGCGATGACTACGACATCAAAGTCGTCGACGAAGACGGCGATGAGTGCGTCATCGAAGAAGTGAACATGTGCGGCGACGACTCGTACTGGAAGATCACGGACAAGGATCTTCTCGAGTGCGAGGGATATCAGTGATCGGCGAGCTTCGCCACGATCACATCCAGTAAACGATCGGCGATGACGTGCTTCGCGGCTTTCGCGAGGCGCGTCACGCCTCCGTCGCGCCCGATGATCATCACCTCGTTCTGATCGGAATCGAATCCGATCGACGCATCGGCAACATCATTCGCGACGATGAGATCCGCGCCCTTGCGCTGCAGTTTCTCTCGCGCGTGCTCTTCGACCGAATCGGTCTCCGCGGCGAACGCAACGATGAACGGTTTCGGATCGAGCTTCGCGATATCGGCGAGGATGTCCGGATTCTTGCGCAGCTCGATGGTCATGACATCGGAGTCATCGCGCTTCTTGATCTTGCGATCGGCGACGTGAACCGGCGCGAAGTCCGCGACAGCCGCGGCTTTGATGACGATCTGATTCTGCGGCGCCGCCGCCATCACCGCGGCGTGCATTTCCTTCGCGGTGCGTACGCGCAGGATGTTCACGCCGGCGGGCGCGGTGCGCGCGGTGGGGCCGGAGATGAGCGTGACGTTTGCGCCGCGACGTTGCGCCGCTTCGGCGATCGCGTAGCCCATCTTTCCCGACGAGCGATTCGAGATGTAGCGCACGGGATCGATCGGCTCGCGCGTCGGTCCCGCGGTGACGAGTACGTTCTTTCCTTCGAGATCGCGTCCGGCGAAGTAGCCTTTCACAAGCTCGACGAGCACCGGAACATCGGGCATCTTGCCCGCGCCTTCTTCGCCGCACGCGAGCAAACCATTCACGGGTTCGATAATCTCGACGCCGCGATTGCGCAGCGTTTCGATGTTCTGCTGCACGGTGGGATGCGCGAGCATGAAGGTGTTCATCGCCGGTGCGATGAGTGTGGCCGCGCGATGAGCGAGTGCGTAGGTCGTGAGCGCGTCATCGGCAATGCCGGCCGCGAGTTTCGCGATCACGTTCGCGGTCGCGGGCGCGATCAACAGGAGATCGGCCCAGCGCGCGAGCTCGATGTGATCGACGCCGCCGTGTCCCGCATCGCCCCACTGATCGGTGATGACGCCGTGATTCGACACGGCCGCGAGAGACAGCGGCGACACGAAGCGCGCCGCGTTCGTCGTGAGGATCACGCGAACGTCGGCGCCTGCATCCTGGAGACGGCGAACGAGCTCCGGCGTTTTGTACGCCGCGATCCCGCCGGTGACGCCGAGGACGATCTTCATGTCGGTGTGGTGCGCGCGAGATGCGCGCGAAGAATTACTCCGCCGTTTCGAGCGAGGTCGTTTCTTCAGTCGGCGGCGTGAGCTGCCACTTCACAACGTTGCGCTCGATTTCTTCCATGGCGATGCGCGTCGGCTTCGCGTGGCGCGGCTTGGTTTTCGGCTGCGCTCCCTGGATGAGCTGCTCCGCGCGCTTGGACACAAGCAGCACGTAGCGGAACTTGGAGTCAACTCCTTCCGGCAGTCCTTCCATTGCGGTCCTCCTCTTTGAATCGCTCGGCCATGTGTGCGATGGCTTCGAGCGCAGTTTTGGTCTGTAGTTTTTTGGCGATGATCGCAGCCTTCAGACATTCAGCCGCGATATCGAGAGTGTCGTTGATGATGAGGGAGTTGTAAAAGTCTTTCCCCTCATCGATCTCGTCCATGGCTTTCTTCAACCGCAGATCGATTTCCTGATCGGTATTGAGGCCGCGTCCGCGAAGGCGCTGCTCCAACGCATCGAGTGAAGGAGGAAAGATGAAGACACTCAACGATCGCGCTTCGAGGTCGGGATCCTCGGCGATCAATTTCGCGCCCTGATAATCGATGTCAAGGATCACGTCCTGACCGGCTTGCAGTTTCCCGCTGACCTCGGCCTTAGACGTCCCGTACCGGTTGCCGTGAACGTGAGCATGTTCGAGAAATTCCCCGCGCCGAACCATGTGCTCGAACTCGTCATGCGAGACGTAGTGATAGTTCACGCCGGCAACTTCACCCGCGCGCGGTCTGCGCGTGGTGTGAGAAACGGAGAAATAGAGCTCGATGCCGAGGGGCGAGAGCTGGCCGCGCACGCGCTCGATGAGCGTCGTCTTTCCCGCGCCGGACGGTCCGGAGACGATGAACAACGTCCCGTCCGAGTGGAAGTTACTCGACATTCTGAACCTGCTCCCGGATCCGCTCCACCTCGGTCTTCAATTCTACGACAAGGGTTCGGATGCCCGCGGAACGCGACTTCGAGCCCATCGTGTTGATCTCGCGAATCATTTCCTGCGAGAGAAAATCGAGCTTCTTGCCCGCGGCTTCCTTGCCGCCGATCGCTTTCTCGATCTGTTCGATGTGGTGCGTCAGCCGCGTGATCTCCTCGGCGATGTCACCCTTCTCGACCATGATCACGACTTCCTGCGCGATGCGATCCTGCGACACGTCAGTGCCCGCCTGCGCGGCGATCTCCTGCACGCGCTGCTGATACGACGCGAGCAATTCCGCGCGCACATCATCGCGATGCTTCGCAACCTGCTCGCTCAGCTCGCGCATCAATTTCAATCGCGTGCTGATGTCGTTGCGCAACGTCTCGCCTTCGCGCTCGCGCATCGACTTCATCTGGGAGAACGCTTCGCGCACGAGGCTCGTCAATGCTTCGCGCTCGTCGTCGGTGATCTCGCTGTCGAGCGTTTCGACCTGCAGGAAATCAGGAACGCGCATGAGATCGCTGCCGGTGAGCGTGGCGCCGAGGCCGAGTTCTTCGGCGATCGAGCGCAGTTGCGGGATCACCGTGTTCGCGATCTGCGTATTGATGCGCACGTTGTAATCCGGCTGCTGCGTGCGCTGAATGCGAATCGACAAATCGACTTTGCCCCGCGAAAAATATTCGGACGCAAGCGCACGCAACGGCGCTTCCAAATCCCACATGTACTCGGGCAATCGCACCGAGACTTCGAGAAAACGATGATTGACGCTTTTCGTCGTGACGGTCGCAAAGTACCGCGGTGAAAGTGCGCCAGACGCGCGGCCGAAGCCGGTCATGGAAATGATCATTTCAAGTCAGCGATGAGTGATGAGCGATGAACGATGAACTGTGTCGCAAGAGCCACGAGATGTGCTCTGGCGATGTGGTTCATCGCTCATCGTTCATCCTTCATCGTTCCTCCTACTCGCTTCTCCGCTTCTTCTGCCAGCTCGTTCAATCGTGCCTCCACGTAAACCCTCATCTCCTCGACGTTCGCGTCACGCGCAACGCTGATCGGCTCGCCGTAGAGGAAGAGCGCTTTCGTGAATGGATATGGGACGACCATGCGGTCCCAGGAACGCAGCAACTTTTTTTTTTGGCCGCGAAGGCGATTGGGACGATCGGAAGTCCCGTCGCCTGCGCGGCGGCGATCGTGCCTTGCTTCACCACGCGCGCGGGACCTTTCGGACCATCGGGCGTGAAGACGATGTTCTTTCCTTCGCGTGCGGCGCGAATCAATTCGCGTAATGCAGCGCCGCCGCCGCGTGTCGATGAGCCGCGTGCGGAATCGACTCCGTACCAGTCGAACACACGCGCGATGTACTCACCGTCTTTCGACTGCGAGATCATCACCGAGATCGGCTTGCGATATTTCGAATGCAGCATCAGCAGCAGATGCGAGTGCCAGAACGCGAGGATGTACTGCGGTGTGCGCTCGATGTTTTCGACGTTCACGTGCTTCACGCGCAAAGTCGCGTGGAGGGTGCGAATGAAGAGACTGGCAATCAGGGAGATGAGCTTCACGATGTAAGGCCGCGGATCTTATCAGGCAACGATTGTCGTGAGTGGAGCGGGGGGGGGGGGGGCCCGCCCCCCCCCCGGGGCGAAAAGCCCGGGGGGCGCCGCCCCCCCCCCCCCCACCCCCCCACCCAAACCA
>JBQCJC010000026.1:0-24536 GCA_051953135.1 Thermoanaerobaculia bacterium
TCTCCTTCTGTTTCCTCCCGTTCCGACACGCGGTCCCAAGACAGCTTTGAAGGAGATCTCGTGAAGAAGACCATTTCCACCATGATCGCGCTCGCTCTCGTCGCGACGGCCGCGGTCGCGCAGGACAAGAAGCCTGCAACCCCGGCGACGACTACGGCGGCGGCAGCGTCCGCCGATCCGATCGTCATCGCCGCGGGCGAGCTGACGATCCGTCAGTCGGAGTTCGAGGCGGCGCTCAAGACGCTCCCGGCCGAGTACCAGGCGTACGCGATGGGCGCGGGCAAGAAGCAGTTCGCCGAAGACTACCTGCGCATGAAGATGCTCGCGCAGCAGGGCACGAAGAACGGCCTCGACAAAGACGCCGACGTCGTGCAGCAGCTCAGCCTCATGCGCGAGAACCTCATCGCGAACGCGCAGCTTCAGCGCATCGAGAAGGGCATCACGATCTCCGATGAAGATCTGAAGAAGAAGTACGACGCGAACAAGAACGAATACGAGCAGGTGAAGGCGCGCCACATCCTGGTCGCTTTCGACGGCAGCCCGGCCGCGCAGGCCGACAAGCCGAAGCTCACCGACGAGCAGGCCAAGGCGAAGGCCGAAGATCTGCGCAAGCAGCTTCTCGCCGGCGCGAAGTTCGAAGATCTCGCGCAGAAGGAATCGGACGACACCGGTTCCGGCAGCCGCGGTGGTGACCTCGGCGAGTTCGGCCGCGGTCAGATGGTTCCGGAGTTCGAACAGGCCGCGTTCAGCGCGAAAGTCGGCGAAGTCACGCCGGTCGTGCGCACGCAGTTCGGCTACCACATCATCAAAGTCGAAGCGCACGACTCGACACCGTTCGAGCAGGTCAAGCCGGTCATCGAGCGCAATGAGCGCCAGGAGCGTCTCCAGGCCGCTCTCGAGAAGCTGAAGACCGATGCGAAGGCGACGTTCAACGAAACGTACTTCGCGGTGCCGGCGGCTCCTGCCGCTGCGCCGGAAGCGCCGAAGCAGTAATCTCGCGAACGCATTGAATCCGTGGGGCGGACCTTTGGGTCCGCCCTTTTTGTTTGGTATCGTGCGCGGCACATGGAGATTCCGTCGAAGGTTTCGATCTTCAACCGCACGCTCGAGATCAAGGGCAAAGCCGCGACGCTGATTGCGATCAACGAAGACGCCGGCTACTACGAGGTCGTGCTCGAAGTGCAGCAACGCAATCACACGGTGCTGTTTCCGATCGCCGAGACCGTGCTGATCTTCAACGAAGCGCTGGCCACCATCTCCGCCGATTTCGAGGTCGAGCGATAGCCGTTCGCCCGGCATGCGCGCATGAAGAAAGCGCTCATCGTCGTCGCTGTCCTGGCATTGCTCCTGTGGATCGTTTCATGGTTTCGCACGCCTGAAGCGGTCGCGACATCCGCCGCGAAAACGTGGCCGGCGGGTCTCGGATCACTCGAATCGGTCGAGGCGCGTTATCCGCCGTTGGAGGCGAATGCCGCATCGAAGCAACTCATCGCGCTCGGAGATGGGTTGCTGCGCAACGAGGCCGTGACGGAATACGTGAGTCGCGAGATCGAGCGCGATGAGCTTCGCATCGATTCGCCGCCGCCGCTTCCGGATGTCACATCAATTCGCAATCTTCTGCTGCGCGAGCGGATCGTGTGGGAACGGCACCACGTGGACGTCGGCGATGAAACGACGTCCTCGTTGCGTGGAGCAAACATGACGATCGCGCGTGCGCTCCTCGCGAATGCGCTGGCGAAAGCGCGCGCGAACGACGCGACTGCCTGGGACGATCTTCACGCGGTCTGGAACCTTTCGCGGTCCCTCGATGGTCAACCGTTGATGGTGACGCAAACCGCGGCGCTGGCGATGGCGCGCATGATCAACGCGGTGGCGTGGAAGATGCCGCTGCCTGTGCCCGCGTGGTTCGAGGAAGTGCAGCAACACGATCGCGTGCAGCCGCTGCTCGAGTCGTTTCAGCATCAGGCCGCGGCGTACTGGGAAGACGGCTCGCGTCTGTTCCCGACGAAGTTTCTCGCCGATGCGGTGGAGAAAGATCGCGGCATCGCGGAGCAGGTCTCGAAGGAAACACGCTGTGAAACGACGCTGCCAATGAACGACCTCGGCGTCGATCTCTCGTTCGTGTGGCGTCGCGCATTTCGCTATCGCGCGGAACGCGAGGCGACCGCCAACGCGCTGCGCATTCGCTCCGGCGGTGCTGTCGAAACGAAATCGCAGTGCAGCGATGGCGCATGGACGTTCGACGGCACGACGCTGCGTTTCAGTCGCGAGATCAAAACCGCGCCGCCGGACCGGCCGATGCCACTCACGTTGCGTGTGAAGCCGTGAAGCGCGTCATTCTCGTCGAAGGCGACAGTGATCGCATTGCGGTGGAAACGCTCGCGGTTCGACGCGGTCGCGATCTCGCCATCGAGAACGTTGCGGTGATTGCGGTGGGCGGCGCGCACGCATTGCAACGCGCGCTGCGAGAGCTCGAAGCGGATCGCATTGCTGGTCTCTACGATCGTGGTGAAGAAGCGGCCGTGATGCGAGCACTCGATCGCGCAGGCATCGCTCGCGATGGCTTCTTCGCTTGCGATCCGGATCTCGAGGGTGAGCTCGTGCGCGCGTTAGGCGCGGAGCGCATGCTTGCGCTGATCGAGACGCGCGGTCATCTCGCCATGTTCCGCACGTACCAGCGACAACCGGAGAAGCGGGAGCTTACGATGGAGGCGCAACTGCACGGCTGGCTGCACAACTGGAAGGTGCGTTACGCGGCTGCGCTCGTGGAAGCGCTGGAACTCGATCGTGTGCCGCGGCCGTTGGATGGTGTGCTCGCGTACTTGTGAACGGTGAAAGGGCTTTGATCATGATCAAGCGCCTCATCAATCAATCGCTGCGACGCCTCGGCTACGAGATTCGAAGAGTTCCGCAGTCACCACCCGAGCCCGCACCACCATCGATCGAACCCGTCTGGCCACTGCCGCGCCACGCGAATGGACCGTCGGACGCCGAGATACGTCACGAGTTCGCGCGGCATCGCCTCTGGCACTACGCGTACGAATTCGAAAGCGGCCTTTCGTTTCCCGCACGACACGATCATCCGTTTCAGGACACGAATCTGCCAGGCCGTCAGCTCGAAGCATTTCGACACTTCATGCCCGATCTCGTGGATGCGTGCGGCGGATCACTCGCGGGCAAACGCGTGCTGGACATCGCATGCAACTCCGGCTTCTTCGCACTTCAATGCGCGTTCCTCGGCGCGCAGGTCGTCGGCTTCGACGCTCGGCCCGAGCTCATCGAAGAAGCGAATCTGCTCAAGCGAATCACCGGCGTCGAGACCGTCGAATTCAAGACGCTCGACTTCTGGGACATGAGTCCGGAAACGCTCGGCGGCACGTTCGATGTCGTGTTGAACCTCGGGCTGCTGTATCACCTGCCCAAAACGCTGGAGGCAATTGAACGAACGAAGGCGATGGCGCGCGAGCGAATCCTCCTCGACACCGCCGTCGTTCCGTCCGACGCTGCGATGATTCAACTCAATTGGGAAGAGGCGGTGGACATTCGCATGGCCGCTTGCGATGGCGTCGTTGCAATCCCGACACGAGCCGCCATCAATCTCATGCTCAAACATCTGCGGTGCAAAGGGTGGTACGAGATTCCGATTCGATCGGCGAATGCTCCGACTGTTTATCTCGAACGACGGCGAGCCTCGTGGCTCATCGACATCTGAATTGCCATGCTCTTCACGAAATACCTTCGCGATGGCGTCCGCTCCGGCGAGATCACCACGACCGTGCGCGTGTGGCACACGCCGCGTGTGTCGGTGGGGAAGCGCTATCGCATGGAATCAGGCGAGATCGAAGTCGACTCGATCGATGAAATCACGTTCGACGACATCACGCCCGCGCTCGCACGCGCGTGTGGATTTCGCACCGTTGCCGATCTGCTGAAGATCGCGAAGCACGGCAGTGGCGAGCATGTGTATCTCGTGCGCTTTCACTACATCGCGCGATGACGCATCACGCTTCGTGCTTCTTTCCGAACAGATACGCCACCGCAACGCCGATCAGGTACAGAAGGATCATCGGCACCGCGAGCGCGGCCTGCGTGACCATGTCCGGCGTCGGCGTGACGACCGCGGCGATGACGAATGCGAGCACGACCGCGTACTTGAACTTTTGCATCAGGAACGCGGGAGTGACGATGCCGATGCGTGCGAGGAAGAAGATGAGGATCGGCGTTTCGAAGACGAGACCGCACGCGAGAATGATCGTGCTCGCGAACGAGAAGTAATCATCGACCGTCACCATCTGCTTGAACTGCTTGCCGGTCTCGACGAAGAAGCTGCACGTCGCGGGAAGCAGGAAGCGCCAGCCGAAGTAGCCGCCGGCGATGAAGAACAGCGAGCCGAAGATGATGAACGGGAGCGCCATGCGACGCTCGCGTTTGTACAAACCGGGCGCGACGAACAACCACAACTGCATGAGGACGATCGGCGCCGCGACGAAGAGTCCGGCGAAGAACGCGACCTTCATGTACAGAAAGAACGGCGCGGTCAGGCGCGTGTACGCGAGCTTGTCGCCTTCAGGAAGAAACTTCGTCAGCGGTTCCTGCAGCTTCGCGAAAATTCTCTCCGCGAAGGCCCAGCAGGCGAGGAACGCGACGGCAACGGCGATGAATGCAACGATGAGACGTTTGCGGAGCTCCTCGAGGTGATCGAGGAACGACATCTTCGGCAGCTCGGCGTCGCGATCGGATCCTGCGCTCGAAGCTGCCGTCGCCGTGTTCTCCGCCGTCACTCGCCGCTCCTCGCTTCGGCCGGCTGCAGTTCGGTGGCGTTCGTCACATCGATCGGTGACGATCCGAGTTCGCCCTGCGTCTCAACGGAAGCGATTTGTGTTGCAGGAGGTGTCGCGGTCGATGGCTCGGTCCTTGATACAGACTCGCTCGGCGTCATGAATGATTCGAGCGTCGGCGGCGTGATCTTCTTCAACTCTTCGAGTCGCACTTCGCGTTCGATCGTGCTCTTGAGATCGTCGGTCGCTTTGCGGAACTCGCCGAGCGCCTTGCCGAGGGTGCGGCCGATCTCGGGGATGCGGCGCGGCCCGAACACGATGAGGATGACCACGAAGATGAGAAGGAGCTCAGGAACTCCGAGTGAACCGAACATGTGCGAAGGACCTCGACCTGCGACGTGACAGCGACGTGAACACCATCGAACGCCGCACAGGAGATCGAATAGCCGCTCCTATAATGACGTTACGACCGGCACAGTGTAACCCGGATGATTCAGAGCAATTCCGGGGGCAGGCGTGAAAGACAACATATGGCGAAACTGAGATCGACGAACAAGTGGACTTTCTCTCTCACGCTTCTCGTGGCGATCGCCGGCGCAACGCTTCTCGGCGGCCTCTACGGAAACGCAATGTTCGGCGCACCCGCGCGGAACAGCGGCGATTTGCAGAAGCGATTGCGCGAATACACCGATCTGCTCGATGCGGTGACGAACAATTCGGCCGAGGAGTTGGGGTCGGATAAGTTTGTGTACGCGTCGATCGACGGCATGCTGCGCACCCTCGATCCGCACACATCCTTCCTCGAGCCGAAAGAGTATTCGGACATGCAGGATCGCCAGAAAGGCACGTTCTACGGCCTCGGCATCCTCGTCACGAAACGAAATGATCAGGTGACGGTCATCACTCCGCTCGAAGGCACGCCTGCCGCGCGACTCGGTGTCCGCGCCGGCGACGTCATCGCCGAAGTCGAAGGCGTCTCTACGGATGACCTCACGCTCGATGAAGTCGTCAAGCGACTGAAAGGACCGAAGGGCACGACGGTGCACATCAAGATCAAGCGCATCGGCATGAAAGAGCCGATCCCGCTGACGATCGTGCGCGCCGCGATTCCGACGAACTCAATTTCCAACGTGCTGATGATCCGCCCGGGCATCGGCTACATTCGCATCAAAGACTTCACCTCGACCACCGTGCGCGAGCTCGATGAAGCCGTCGAGAAACTCGAAGAGCAGGGCATGCAGAAACTCGTGCTCGACCTGCGCGGCAATCCCGGTGGTCTGCTCGACGCCGCGGTCGGCGTCGCCGATCACTTCCTCGAGAAGGGGCAGATGATCGTCTACACGAAAGGCCGCACGCCGGACTCGATGCAGGAGTACACGGCGCCGGGCAAGCATGTGAAGTTCGATCGTCCGATGGTCGTGCTCGTGAATCGTGGCAGCGCGTCGGCGTCGGAGATCGTCGCGGGCGCCATTCAGGATCACGATCGCGGTCTCGTCGTAGGCGAGACGAGCTGGGGCAAGGGACTCGTGCAGAGCGTCTACACGCTGCAGTACGGCGCGGGCCTCGCGCTCACGACGTCGAAGTACTACACGCCGGCGGGCCGCAACATTCAGCGCGACTACACGTCCGTCTACGACTATTACATGGCTGATGAAGCGGAGAACTCCGCGGAAGTTCCGCTCTCGCAGCGCGAACAGTTCAAGACCGCGACGGGACGCATCGTCTACGGCGGCGGCGGCATCACGCCCGATCACATCGTCAAACAGCCGCAGCTCTCGCGCACCACGCAGCTGCTCGAAGTGCGCAGCGCGATCTTCAACTACGCGGTGGAGTACGCGGCGAAGCAGCAGAACCTGACGAAGGACATGGTCGTGACGCCGGCGATGGTCGAAGACTTCGTGCGATTTGCGGTGGAGAAAGAATTCGCGCCGGAGTCGGATATTCGTGAAGCACTCGCGAAGCCCGATGATCGTCACTACATCGAGCGCGCGTTGAAAGCGGAGATCGTCGCCGCGAAGTACGGTTTCGATGCGTCCTATCCGTATCGTCTCGAAGGCGATGCGCAGGTCGAGAAAGCTCTCGAGCTTTTCCCCGAAGCGCAGAAACTCGCGACGAATGCAGCGACGGTGCGCGCGCGCGGCGAAGATGTGCCGCCCGCTGATGCAGGCACACGCGCCGCGCAGGCGAATCCGAAAACGAGATAGAAGAGGTTGATGGTTGTTGGTTGTCGGTTGTTGGGGGAACCCGGCAGCCGACATTTTTTTTCGCGGCGCGTGTCTGACGACGAACGAATCAACTTGCGTCGTTCTCCCGACAACTGACTACCGACAACCGGCTACCGCGAACTTGTGCTAAGGTTTCGCCGCTTTTTTTGGGGAAGGAAAAAACCGGAACGTAACGATGCCTGAGCTCGGAAGAAAGTACACCTGCTATAGCTGCCATACGAAGTTTTACGACCTCGGGAAGCCTGTTCCTCTCTGCCCGAAGTGCGGAGCCGATCAGCGCGATGCCGACGACACGCCGGTTTACACCGCGCCGCGACGCGGCCGTGCGGTAGTCGAAGAACCGGTCGAGGATGAGGAGTTCACACCGTCTGCCGCAAGCGGCGGCGGAGAGTCGACCGAAGAAGAAGGCGACGAAGAATTCGCTCCGGCCGACGACCGCGAAGAAGAAGCGGACGACGACGAGGACGACGACTACTAGTCAGGAGGTTGCCGCATGCGGAATCTCGGATTGCTCGGATGCGTCGGCGCGCTCATTCTGGCGCTGGTCATCTTCGGTGGATATTTCGTCAGTGTTCGCAACAGCATCGTCGGCCTCGAAGAGGGCGTCGATTCGCAGTGGGCACAGGTGCGCAGTCAGTATCAGCGCCGTTTTGATCTGATCCCGAATCTCGTGCGCACCGTGCAGGGCGCCGCGAATTTCGAGAAGTCGACGCTCGAGGCGGTCGTCAACGCACGCGCGCGCGTCGGACAGGTGAGCATCGGCGGCCCTGGTGGCGCCGGTGCGAACGTGCCGAACGATCCTGCGGCGATGGCGCAATTCGCCGCGGCGCAGCAGAACCTCGGCGGCGCGCTGAGTCGATTGCTGGTCGTGGCGGAGCAGTATCCCGATCTGAAGTCGAATCAGAATTTCCTCGAACTGCAGTCGCAACTCGAAGGAACGGAAAATCGCATCGCGGTCGAACGCCAGCGCTACAACGACAAAGCGCAGGAGTACAACACCGCGATCCGCCGCTTTCCCGCGAGCATGATCGCGAACATGAGCGGCTTCAAGAAGAAGGAGTATTTCCAGGGCGTCGCTGAAAATCAGCAGGCACCGGATGTGAACTTCGACTTCACCAACACCGCGACAGCAACGGCGCGTTGATTACGATTCTGTTCAAGACGAGGGGTGACGCATGAAGGATGACTGCCGCAAACGCCGCGGCCTCTTTCACGCGGCATTCCTCGTTCTCTTTTTGACGCTCGCGTTCGGCGCGTTCGCGCGCGAAGTGCCGCCCGCGCCAACCCAGTGGGTCACGGACGAAGCGGGACTCCTCGGCGGCACCGAAGCCGATCTGCTCAATCGCAAGTTGCGCGATTTCGAGCAACAGACCGGCGCGCAGTTCATCGTCTACATCTTCAAGTCACTCGAAGGCGACTCGCTCGAATCCTTCACGATTCGCGCGGTCGAGACGTGGAAGGTCGGACAGAAGAAATACGACAACGGTCTCGTGCTCTTCGTGTTCGCCGACGATCGCAAGACGCGTGTCGAAGTCGGATACGGACTCGAAGGCACGATCACGGACGCCGTATCGTCGCGCGTGTTGCGCGAGTTGCTACGGCCGAAGTTTCAGGCCGGCGATTACGCGGGCGGCATCAACGCGGCCGCCGATGAATTGATGCGGCGCATTCGCACCGGCGAGAAACCAGTCGAGCCGTTGCAGCCCGCGAATCGACAGCCGCAGGGACAAAGCGGTGACATCGGCATCGTGCCGCTCCTCATTCTGCTGTTCGTCATCTTCTTCGTCATCGCGCCGATGTTCTCGCGCCGGCGCGCGGGCTGCAGCGGATGCATCTTCCCGTTCTTCTTCCCCGGCGGCGGCATTACGTTCGGCGGCGGTGGCGGAGGATTCAGCAGCGGCGGATTCGGTGGTGGTTTCGGCGGTGGTGGGTTCTCGGGTGGCGGCGGCGGATTCGGCGGCGGCGGCGCGTCAGGAGACTGGTGATGAAGCAGGACGAGTTCCTCAAGGCTCTCAATCAACCGCGCGTCGTCGAAGCGATTGCGTCCGCGGAGAAGCTCACGTCGGGCGAGATTCGCGTACACGTGCAGCCGCGCACCGGCGGCGAGATTCGCAACGTCGCTGAGCGCACGTTCGAGCGCCTCGGCATGACGAAGACGGCGCTGCGCAACGGCGTGCTGCTCTTCATCGCCTGCGAGGAACAACGCTTCGTGATCCTCGGCGATCGCGGCATCGACGAGAAAGTGCCGCCGGGTTTCTGGGACGCGATCGCGGGCTCACTCGGCAATCGCTTCAAAAAAGGGGAGTACACCGATGGCATCGTCGAAGCGATCCACAGCGCGGGCGAGCAGCTCCGCAGTTACTTCCCGCGCGCCGATGACGACATCAACGAGCTCGCGAACGAGATCAACGTCGAGCACTGACGTCACGGTCGTCATCGCCCTCGGCACAAATCTCGGCGATCGTCACTACAACCTGCAACGTGCGCTGCACGAACTGCGCGCATTGGTGCATCTCGTGCGCGTGAGCGAAATCATCGAAACGGAAGCCGTCGATTCACCCGCCGGCGCGCCGCCGTTTCTCAACGCGGTGTTGATCGGCTACACGAAACTCGCGCCGCTCGCGTTGCTCGATGAATTGCTCGCACTGGAAAAAAAACTCGGCCGCGTTCGGCGCAGCATTCGAAACGAACCGCGCATCATCGATCTCGATCTCATTCTCTATGGCGCATTGCGCATGAACACGAAGCGATTGACGCTGCCGCATCCGCGCGCGAGAGAGCGAGAGTTCGTGATGAAGCCGCTGACGTCGCTGTGGAGCGGCGGGCTCTCAGCCCGCCGAATCGTCGGCATGCCAGCGGACTGAGAGCCCGCCGCTGAACGAACGCGGCTAGCGCGTCGTCATCGTCGACGAGCCGCCATCCGCATTCATGCGCGCGCGTTTCACGGCCGTCGCTTTCGTGAGAATCGGATACGGATTCACCATCTCGTCGTCCTGATTCACACCGAAGTGGAGATGCGAGGGCGTGGTCTTCGCGTTGCCGGTATTGCCGACGAAGCCGAGGAGATCGCCGCTCTGCACTTCCATCCCTTCGTAGAGACCGGGTGCCCAGCGATCGAGATGCGCGTAATAAAACGCCGCGCCATCTTCCGTCGTCAGCCACAAACAGTTGCCGCCTTTCGGCTGCTCACCGATGTAGCTGATGATGCCGTTCGTCACGGCGACGATCGGCGTGCCTTTCGGCGCGAAGATGTCGATGCCCTTGTGCTTGCGCTTTCCACCGTCGCGAGAATCGCCCCACGAATTCGAGAGGTCGTACGTCTGCACGCCGACGACCGGCATCAACAACGCGGTGCCGCTCAGCGGCGCGAAAAGTGCCTTTGCACGGGCTGCAAATTCTTTGTCGCGCTCTTTCTTCGATGCGGTGGTCGGAGAAACGGCCGGCGTCTTGTCGACGTGACGGCTGTTGTAGAGATTCAGATCCGAGCGCATCTGCGCGAGCAAATCCGAGAAGTCGTCATCCTCGGATTGCGGAACGGGCGTCGCAACGACGACGGTGGTCGTCGAAGCACAGGCGGAGAGAAGGAAGAGCAGCGCCAGCAGTGCCATTAGCCTGCTGCTGACCCACCCGTTACGCACACGTAGCGATCTCATGGTGACAGGGACGACGAGCCGGAGTTTAGGAGCGTCGCGCAGGGATGTAAAGAATTCGTTGCAGTCGCGGCCGCTTACTTTCCGAACAACGCGACCGAAATCTCTTCGATCTTCCGCACGGGCACCACTTCGACATCCGCGCGAATCTCACTCGCATTCGACTGCGGCACGATGACGCGAGAGAACCCGAGCGCCGCTGCTTCGCGCGCACGCAGATCGGGTTGCGACACGCTGCGAATCTCGCCGAGGAGACCGACTTCGCCGAAGATCGCGACGTTGTGCGCGATCGGAAGGTTGCGATGCGACGACAACACCGCGGCGACGATGCCGAGATCGAGCGCGGGCTCGTCGATCTGCAATCCGCCGGCGATGTTCACGTAGATGTCGTGCTGCGCGAACGACGCCGATGCTTTGCGCTCGATCACCGCGAGCAACAGCGAAACGCGATTCGCATCGATGCCCATCGCCATGCGTCGCGGCGACGGAAAGTGCGTCGGCGAAACGAGCGCCTGCAATTCGATCATCAACGGCCGCGTGCCTTCGACAGCGGCGAGAATCGCGGAGCCAGGTGATTGACTGCGTTGCGAGAGCAATGCGGCCGATGGATTCGGCACTTCTTCGAGACCATCGTCGTGCATCTCGAAAATCGCCACTTCGTTCACGGGGCCGAAGCGATTCTTGTATGCGCGCACGATGCGGTAGTTCTGAAACTTCTCCCCTTCGAAGTAGAGCACCGTGTCGACGATGTGCTCGAGCGTCTTCGGTCCCGCGATCGTTCCTTCCTTCGTGATGTGTCCGATGAGAAAAACGGGAAGGGATAAACGTTTCGCGGCCGTCATGAGCACGCCGGCGGAATCGCGCACCTGTCCGACCGAGCCGGGCATCGATTGATTCGTGCTCGTGTGCACGGTTTGAATCGAGTCGACGATCAGCGCCGCCGGTTTCATCTTCTCGGCTTCGCTGAGAATGCGATCGACGGACGTCTCTGTGAATAAGCGAATGTTGTCGTTCGTCGTACCGAGACGGCGCGCGCGCATGGCGATCTGTCGCGGAGACTCTTCGCCGCTGACGTAGAGAATCGGTCCGTATTCGGCGAGCATTTGCGCGACCTGCAAAAGCAGTGTCGATTTGCCAATGCCCGGCTCACCGCCGACGAGCGTCACGGCGCCGAGTACGAGGCCGCCGCCGAGAACGCGATCGAGGCTCGCAATCTCAGTCGAGATGCGCGGCGCGAGATCGAAATCGACGGCATTGATCGCGATCGGTGCACCACCGGCGCCGATTGTTTGTCCCGCTGATTGCGCGGGCGCGTCTTCCTGCGCATACGAGTTCCACGCATTGCAATCAGGACAGCGTCCGAGCCACTTGGTCGCTTGTGCGCCGCACTCGGTGCATGCGTAGATCGTTGCTTTCTTCGCCACGAGGGGGATGGTAGCAGTCGCGTTGCGTGATGCCTCAACGCGTCGTCAGCTCGCCGCGCAAATCCCTCTGCATCTCGTCTTTCACGCGTGCCGAGGAGTAGCCCAGACCCCACAGGTAGTAGAGCTTCGCGAGCGCCGCTTCGGCCGTCATGTCGAATCCGCTGATCACGCCGGCGCGCGCGAGCGCGGATCCCGCGGCGTATTCGTGCAGATCGACGGTGCCTTCGAGGCATTGCGTGCAATCGACGATGACGACACCGCGATCGATGGCCTCTTTCAGCACCGCGAGAAACTCGCGATCCTGATCGGGGCCGTTGCCGACGCCATACGCTTCGAGCACGAGGCCCTGCAATGGCGGTCGCAGGACGTTGCGAATCAATTCAGGCGAGATGCCGGGAAACAATCGCAGCGCACTGACGACAGGTCGCTTCAGTTCTTTGACCGTGAGTTTCTTTGCGCCTTTCGCGGCGCGCACGAGATCCCAATTCACTTCGATGTCGATGCCGACGTTGCCGAGGGGCGGGAAGTTCGGGGAGTCGAATGCGGCGAATCCATCGGCGCTGACTTTCGTCGCGCGGCAACCACGCAGGAGTTTTCCTCCGAAGTAGAGGGAAACCTCGGGGATCGCATAATTTGCGGCGAGCATCAACGACGTGATGAGATTTTCGCGCGCGTCATTGCGGATCTCGCACAGTGGAATCTGCGAGCCCGTGATGATCACCGGTTTGCGCAGATTGCCGAGGAGAAATGGCAACGCGGACGCGGTATACGCCATCGTGTCCGTGCCGTGCAGCACGATGAAACCGTCGTAGCGATCGTAATTCGCTTCGACATCGCGCGCGATCTTCACCCACTCCTCGGGCGTCATGTTGGACGAGTCGAGGAGCGGGTCGTACTCGTGAATCGTGTATGACGGCATCGACTCGTGCCGCAGCTCGGGCATGGTCGACATCTGTTGTTGCAGGTAGCCGGGCTCCGGCACGTAGCCGGGTTTGCGCCGCCGCATGCCGATCGTGCCGCCGGTGTAGACGATGTAAACGCGCTTCTTCATCGGGCGCGTGGATAATACCGTCATGCCGAAGAAGACGCTGGAATCGATGGAGCTCGAGCTGCGCGATTACGCGCAGACGTTCCCCGAGGTGACGGAAGATTCGCCGTGGGGCCACCGTGCGATGAAGGTCAAAGGTAAATCGTTCGTGTTCCTCGGCGGCGACGCAAATCCGAAGGAGCTCAGCATGTCCGTCAAGCTCCCGCAATCGCGCGACATGGCCGCCGATCTTCCATTCGCCGAGCCGACCGGCTACGGCCTTGGAAAGAGCGGCTGGGTTACAGCACGATTCAAGAACGTCAAAGACGTCCCGATGGATTTGCTGAAAGCGTGGATCAACGAGAGCTATCGCGCGATCGCGCCGAAGAAATTAGTGAAAACCCTCACTTAATTCACGATCAGCGCATTCGAATTCACCTGGTAATTGAACAGGGCCGGTTCCTTCCCTTTACGCTTGCGGAAGATGAACGTCTCGGTCCCTTCGCCGTTTTCGAATACGGTCTTGTACGTGACCGTGATGCGCATGCCGCCCGAGCCCGCGAACACGTTCCACTGCTGGCGCTCCGTCGATTTCACGCGTCCCAGTTTTCGCCGAACGGCGCTGATGAACTTGTCGTAATCCATCTTCGGCGAAGAGGCGCGAAAATCATCGTCGGCTTCGTTGTAGATCGTGTCGAAGTCGTTCGAATCGTAGAGCGTGTGAAATCGCGGCACGGCTACGGTTTCGACAGTCTCCTTCGATTCGGCGGCGGTACAGCCGAACAAAAACATCAATGCGATAAGGGCGATCGCGCCGCGGTCCCGCAGGAAGTTCATCATCTCTCTCCGTCCTGAGTCTACTCCGCCTCTGCCTGTGCGATCAGGATTTTCCAGTCTTTCATCGGTGAGTTGTCGAGATTCAAGTTCGACGCGATGTAATAAAGACGTTTCGTTGCATCGCCTTTGCCGATGCGGAAGCGTTGCGCGAGGTAATACGGCGGAACGTTCTGGTAATAAAGCGACGCTCGGACCGTTACCGCGGTTGGATCGACATCGTCAGGCAACGTAATTCGATAGGTGAGGCGATCCTGTCCTTTGCCGTCTTTGTAGTCGGGATCGTTTTTCGCGTTCCCGTGCGGGAACGTCGCTTCGAGATAACGGCCATTGAGCGATGGATCCGGTCCCTTAGCAGTCCAGCCCAGCGGCAATAAGCGATTGTCTTTAATGTCGTGATCGCGGCGAATGAAGCTCGTGGTGAATTGATTGTCGGCGTCCTGGCCGAGCTCTTCGTAAATCTGCACCTGATCGTCGGACGTAATTGTCTCGTAATGCTTTTGATATTTGTCGGTCGTAAGAAACTCGGTATCGAGCGGACGACCCTCGCCGTCGACGATGACACCGACGTCGTTCGTACGCCCGCTGCTCCACACGACGCGTTCGCGACCGTCGCGACTCTCCATGACCAGAAATTCGATGAATGCGCGGCGGAATCCGACGCCGCTCGGCAGTCGATGGCCGGTGAGATTCGTGACCGTGACGTTCGATGTTAATTCGCGGCCGTTGATGCTCGTATCGGCGACGATTGACGCTGTGCGATTGCGCGCCTGATCGAACAGATTCTGCTGCGTGTTCTGGAGATTGTCCGACGTGCCGGTCATGTAATCACTCTTGCGCACGCCGAGCACGTCATTGAATTGCTTGAACATCTCGAGCAGAAAGGCGTTCATGCCGAGGAATTCGTGTCGGGAGAAACCGGATTCGCGAAAACGCACGCGAATATCGTTGACTCGCGCGCGATGTTCGGCCGCGGGATACGTTTCGTCTTCCACAATGGCGATGCGCGTTTTAATCGGATCGACGTTCACGCCTAACCGCGGATTGACGAGTTTCTTCGGCATGTGGCAGTCCTGGCATGTTTGTGCGTTAGGACCAGGTTTTCCAAACTCGTTCTGATAGGCGCTATTGAGCCACTCGAGATACGTCGCCTGCTCGATGGAATGCGGCGTCGATGGATTAATCGGCTGGACAGGGTTTACAGCATCGACGACCGGTAAATCGATCGTGTGGCAACTGCCGCACATCCGCGCCGATTGAATGTAAGGATTGTGTTTCGGCTTGACCGCGAGCGCATTGTCCATCGGCAGCGTCACGATCTCGTCGTCTTTAAACGGTCCGTACAATTCGTTCGCAGGGCCGGTGCTGAATAATCCTGTCGTGCGATTCTTTAAGAAGAATTCGAGCGGCGATTCCTTCGAGCCCGGAGGGACGACGTCTTTCTGAATGTGGTGGCACGACGCGCAACTGATGCCATCGCGCGATAACGCGCCGTACTTCGCACCGGGCTCGCTGCCGGTGCGATAAATGTACTCCAGCGGATAAGGCGTATCCGGATGATCGATATCGTGCTGACGCTTGCCCATCACGCCGTGGCAGCGAAAGCAGGTCGTCTGAACCTGGGCCTTTAATGTCTCGCGCGTCGCCTGGTCCGGAATCGTGTCGATGTAGGAAAGCTCACTGTCGAGTTGGGCGAAGAAAATCGGATCGCGGCCGGCGAGTCCCATTGGCGACCAGCGCCATTCGGTGTAAGGCGAGACGTTAATTCCTTTGCCGTCTTTGTTCGTCAGCCACATCGTCGGACCGAACTGTCCATTGGCCGCACTGTGGCACGACTGGCATTGATCCGAGGTCATGAAAGCCTGTGTGTGGTCCTTCGGGGCGGCCGGGACGTGATCCCATGTTTCGTTAGGAATCTTCTGCACCGTGTTGCCGTCAATCGGTCCCATCGCGCGGAACGTCTGTAAGAACGATGGATTCGGTTCGACGATCGGAGTCGGCGGTGCGGCCGCGGGCGGTACGGCATGGCGTGCCGCCTGTGATTTCTCATCGCGCCACGAATCGTCGACGCGGAAAGTCAGCGGCTCGCCGGGAAATCCCTCGATATTGTTCAATGCCGAGAAGGTCGATTCCTTTTCCGCGGATGCATGACAGCGGGTGCAGTAAATGCCGAAACCGGCATTGGGATATTGATACGGCCACTGTTGATCGTCGAACGGCATCCCGACCCATAATTCGGCCCACCACCAGCCATCCGCGGATCCTTTCGAATCCTTGATCATGATCGTCCAGTCATTGATGCTCGGCGGCGGCGTGGTTTCCCACCGCGCGGCCGGCGAGGGGATGCCCTCCTTGATGATCATTGCGCCGTCGGGAATCGGGCCATTACGGCCTTCAATGAGCCAGGTCATGACCGCGGGCGAGTAATAAATCTTCGCCGCTTTGTGCGTGCCGTAATAAACGTCGTTGATCCACGGGCCGGTGTCGCGAATGCCTTTATCGCCGCACCAGGAGAGGTCGGTCGCATACGCGCGGCGCGTGAGCCACGCGAGCATCTGTTTCTCGTAATCCGCGAGTTTCTCCGGCGGAATACTGCTCGGCAGCGCAAATGGCATTTCGCCTTTGCCTTTGCACGTGCTGGTCTCTGGCGCAGGCGCGGAGGCACTGAGCATCAGAAACAGAAGGATGGACACACCGATACGACGCAGGAACGGCACCACGGACCTCCATCTCGATGGATCGGATTCTGGACGTCCGCAAGATTACTCGGTAAGAAGAAACGGCGCCACGTTCATGGTGAGGAGAATCTCGGCGACGCCGGGTGTGTCGGGATAGAACGACTCGAGATTGCGGAAGTGGCGCTCGGCGGTTTCGCGATTGCCGCGACGCCGCGCGATCTCGCCGTGCAGGTAGTGGACGTATCGCTCCATGCGCGTGCCGTTCGCAAATCCTTCCGCACGCATTGCCAGCGCCTCGGCGTCATCGAGCCGCTCGCGACAGAGGTGCGCGAACGCGGCGGTGATGAGCGCTTGTCGCAAGGCGTCTTCGCGGCCGAGGCGGTCGGCGAGGGCGACGCAGGACGTCGCGTAGTCCAGCGCCTCGGTGAATCGATTCGCGGCCAGACAGTTGTACGCGAGATTGTGCGTGATGAACGTGCGTGACAACAGCTCGTCGGGATCTTCGCAGCGATCGCATTCGGCGAGCGCCGCGCGTCCGTATTCGATGGCCGCGACGTGATTGCCGCGCATCGACTCCACCGCGGCGGCGACGTCGTACGACGCCACGCGCTGCACGGGATCGCCAATCGTGTTCGCCGCGTCGAGATACGCGGGGAGGTAGCGTTCGGCGAGCTTGCGGTCGTTGGTCTCGATCGCGTGGACGAGGATGTAGTACGTCGCGACCTGCAGATGCCGCGGCGAATGACGGCGCACGACGTTTTCGAGGAAGACGCGGATGTCGCATCGCGATTGCCCTGCAACACGGCGATGCTCGCTCGATGCAATTCGAGGAGCGCGTGCTCGGCATCGTTCAATGCGAGCGACGCACCAGCATCGAGCGCAATTCGCGCATCGTCGTATGCGCCCGCGCGCAGATTCACGAGCGCGCTTTCGACGGTTTCCTCGAATGTCACGCGCGCATTATGGGTGGACCGCCACTAGAACGGACAATCGAGACAGCCGGAGCCGCAGCAAGTCGGCTCGGACGCTGGCCGCCATCGCGGTGCTGGCGTTTCTTCGGCGACCGGCTCTTCGATCAACTCTTCCTGCGGCGGCTCGTCGGGCACGCGCGGATTATCCGCTACTTCGCGCAGGCGGAAGGCGGGACGTCGATCGACGTGATGATGCGGTGACTCGGATCCTGAAACACGTGTCGCACGGTAATGTTCTTCGCGAGAAAGCGATCGTGCAGGTCTTCGTCCTTGCACGTTCCCTGAACGACATTCGTGCGAATCGAATTGGCGAATGCAGTCGCATCGATCTCCGTGGCCGGGCGCGCGACTTTGTAGTGAAACTCGATCGTGTGATCGCTTCCCGCCGCGAAGGAGAGCTCGGTCATCGCATCGATGGTTCGCGGCAGACTGCGATTCATCTGCAGCGCGATCTCCCGCATCTGCGCCTCGGAACCGGCCGGCAGCAGCGCGGCACGAAGGAACCCGCGGCCGAAGCCCCACGCCGTCATCGCGGCGATGAACACGATCGCCGTCGTGATGTTGCTTTTCTTCATGAACGGCCAGGATAGGGCCGCGCTCGCGACGGCGGCAGAGCATGAACATGCGTTTTTCGTTCACCGTTTCGTGATCCCGCTCACTTGCCAATTCGTCGAACAGACGTATATTGAATTGCGAGTTGTTCAATGATTGAAAAACGTTCATACAATCTGGGCCGGCGCGCGGAGAGCTCCGCGGAGACGCGGCAGCGACTGGTCGAAGCCACCGCGGCGTTGCACTCCGAGCGCGGGATCACCGCCGTCTCGCTGCGTGACGTTGCGGAGCGCGCGGGCGTTTCCGTCGGCACCGCGTATCACCACTTCCCGACGTATCTCGATGCGATCGAGGCGTGCGGACAGCACACGGCGATGACCTCGCCGATGCCGCAGGACTCGATGTTCGACGGCGTGCGCGGCGTCGAGGCGCGAGTGACGACGCTCATTCGCGAGCTGTGCGCGTGGTACGAGCAGCGACCGTGGTTCGAGCACATTCGCGCCGAGCGCGCGCTGTATCCGCCGGTCGAGCAGTGGATGAAGTTCACGGAGCAGGAGCTGGAGCGCATGGCGAAGCTGGCGGCGGATTGCACGCTCGATGAAGCGCGCACGCTCGCGGCGCTGGCGGATGTCTCGGTTTACAGATCATTGCGCCGCGCGGGCATTCCGCAGGCGCGTGCGGCAGCGCGGATCGCCGAGGTGGCGATGGCGTGGCTGCGAAGTGGAAAGAAGAAAAGGAAGCAACGATGATCACAGATTTGCAAAGCGGCACGAACATTCATGAGATCGAGGACGGCATCTATCGCATCAGCGTGCCGGTACCCGAGGCGAACTTCGCGTTCAATCAGTTCCTCGTCGTCGATGATGAGCCGATGCTCTTTCACACTGGTATGCGAGCGATCTTCCCGCTCGTCAGCGGGGCGATCGCGTCCGTGATGCCGCTCGATCGTTTGCGGTATCTCGCGTTCTCGCATTTCGAAGCCGATGAATGCGGCGCCCTCAATCAATTCCTCGGCGCCGCTCCCAACGCGGAAGTGCTTGCCAGTCGCGTCGCGGTCCTCACGTCAGTAACCGACTTTTCCGATCGGGCACCTCGGGCGCTCAACGACGGTGAAGAAGTGAAGCTCGGCAAGCGCACCGTGAAGTGGTTCGATGCACCGCATCTCCCGCATGGCTGGGAGACCGGGTATCTCTTCGAATCCTCGACGCGAACTCTTTTCTGCGGCGATCTCTTCACGCATGGTGGCGCGCACGCGACGCCGCTCATCGAATCCGATCTGCTCATTCCCGCGGAAGAGTTCCGCGTCGGATTCTCGGGCGCGTTGTCGATCCCGGATTCGTATGGATTCGCGCGGGACACGCGCATGTACATCGACCGGCTCGCGGCCACGAATCCGCGTACGCTCGCGGTGATGCACGGCAGCTCGTGGCGCGGCAAAGAAGGCGTGGGGGCGGCGCTGTTGCATCGACTCGGCGATGCCGTCGCGCCGTAATCACCAGACCGCGTAGTAACCGGCTGGCGCGTGGATCTTCTCGTCCTTCACCTCGACGTCGATCGCGCGCCAGTCGTTTTCATGCGTCGCTGGTTCGGTGCTGATGAACGCGAGCACTTGCGCGCGCAGTGCCGCCTCGACTCTCGCGTACACCGCGGGTAGTTCATCGAGACTCGCCAGTGAATCGAACGTGCCGCCGACGGAGAGTGCGATTCCTCGCAGCTCTTCGTTCGGCGGATCGTCGATCCAAAGTCCCGCGATGTTGCCCGGCGTGCCCGGCACATCGACGGGACTCCACGCCTTCGCCGCGATCACGTGAATCGGCACGTTCGCGCGGCGCGCGAGCTCGCGCACGTCCGCCGCGCTGTAGCGGCTCGTGCGATCGATGCCGTCGCTGAACACGATCATGCCGCGGCGGCCTTTGATCCCTTCGAACTGCAGCAACGCGATCGCCAGCGCGTCGTTCAATGCGGTCAGTCCATTGGGACGCGTATTCATGATCTTCTCGCGCAGCAGAGCCACGTCGGATGTCGGCGGCTGGTGCAGTCGCGCGACGGAATCGAACGTGACGATGAATGCGCGATCGCGCGGAGTGAGCGCGGTCTCGACGAATCGGATCGCCGCTTCCTGCACATCCGGCAATGTCTTCTGCATGCTCGCCGAGACATCGATGAGGATGCCGACCGTGAGCGGCGTTTCGGCGGCGGTCGCGATCGATTCGACTTTGCGCGTGCGCTTTCCCTCGCGCACGCGAACGTTTTCCGGCTTCAGCGGCGTGGTGCTCGTGCGCGTGATCGGCAGTTCGATGAGTTGCACGTTCGCGTTCCCAACCACGCCCGCGTTGAGCAGCACCGCATCTTCAGTCGTGCGGCCGTCATCGAGCTCCGCGACCGCGCGCAGGATGCCGAGTTGCGATTCGGGGATCTCGAGCGTCGCCTCGAATGGCTCACGCGTGAGCGTTGCGCGCTCGGCGTCGTTCCACGACAAAACGATCTTCGAGACGTGATGCGCGATCGGAACGCGTGCGCTCATCGCGATGCGCACGTTGCCGCTGACGTGGCCTTCGCGCGGTGAGTGGATGCGCACCCAGAACGTTTCGCCGCCTTCGTTGACGATGCGCTCGTCACGGCCGATGACACGATTCTTCTTGTCGTACGCGATGACGGCGATGGTGTGGCGTTCCGGCACGCTGCTGAAATCGAGTTTCGCGGTGAATGGTGCGCGCGTGATGCGTGCGACGTCGCGGCCGTCGAGCGAGAACTTGACGCTCGCGACCGCGACGGTCGAGACGCGCGTGCGAACGGTGTGACGTCCGCTGACGAGTTGTTGCGCGAGCGGAAGAATGCGAATCGGGCTCTCGTCGGTCTTCTTCTCAGGCGATTGCGGCGGAGCTTCGCTGACGCCGGCGCGTGCGAGTGCGGCATTCGCGGCGGACGTGCGTCCGAGTTTCGTGAACATCGCCGCGAGCTCGAGATTCGCTTCGCGCGACGATTGCGATTCTTCGAACTGCACGACCCTTTCGAGATTCGGTGCGACGGTCGCCGCAACCTCAAGAAGAAGATTGAAGTCCATCGTGTCGGGCACGATCGGCCAGCGAATGCGCATCACGCCTGAGCGATCGAAGAGCGCCATGCCGGGATCGGTCGAGCTCCAGAGGGTCGATGCTTCGCCGACGTTCGCGGGGAGCGTGGCGAAGACGACGGCGGGAAGGCGGCGCAGTGTCGACGGATGATGGATCGACGTGCGCGACACCTCGCGGCAACGCGAGCAGGGTCGCGTGCGGAAGAGGACGAGAATCGGCTTGTGCTCGCGTGTGGCGCGCTCGCGTGCGTCGCGCCACGTTGCGTCGGCGTCGCGTGCATCGTCCATCGGTTCGATGCGCGCTGCTTTGCCGTCGCGGACGATCACGCGCGTGCCCGCGCGCTGCGAGTTGACGTCGTAGACGACGAGCGTGGCGCGATCGGAAATCTCGAGCTCGAATTTGCGACGCACGTCGCCGCGCGGCACGCTGTTTCGCGGCGCGGCGACGCGAATGTTCTCGTCGAGCACCTGTTCGATGCGACCGTCTTTCACGCGCAGCATGGCCACGCGCGCGACCTGCTCGTCGCCTTCGGTGACGAACGTCAGTTCATCGAGGAACACCGAAATCGTCACCGGCACGAGTTTCGATTTCGGTTCGCCGAGGGTGAGGTTGAAGTCGAGATCATCGTTGATGCCGCGGGCGATGACCTGCTCGCGTGTATCGGCGTGCGCGAGCAGCGAGAAGAAGGTCAGGAGGACTGCGATGGTGAGTCGCATGAGAAAAGAGTAACGCGGGTTGCGGTACTCTCGGTTGCAGTGAAGAAATGGTTTGTACTCGCTGTCGTGGTCGTCATCGTGGTCACGACAGCGATTCTGGTCATGCGACCGTCGGTGTTGTTTCGATGGCACGATCCGGCTGCAGTCGATCCGGGGAATGGTCTGGTCGTGGTGTTGAATCCGATTCGCGATCGAACGCCGGAGCGAACCGGCGAGAAGCTGCTGCGCGAGTTGCGCGTCGGCCGTTGTGACACGGCACTCGCGTTTCTGGCGGCGAACGATCGCCGCGATGTGTGCTCACGCGAGCGTTCCTATCGCGCGCTCACGTGGACATTGCGGGATCGCGAGATCGACTCCGCGAACGAAGTGCGATTGTTTTATGAGGTGTTCCGTCTGGGTAGTGTGTTGCCTGCGAACACGTGGATCACGGTGCGCCGCGAAAAGAACGTATGGCGGGTCGTGGGCTTCGAGTGCTGGTATTAATCACCGCAATCGCATTTCTCGAACACACTCTCCGTCATCGCGGTGAATCCACACCAATATCCACGCCAGCTTGCCAGCGCATCCGCGGTGCTCTTCGGCGCGCCGGACGACATGAAGTTGAAGTATTGCGTTCGCGTCGCGGTGTCGCTGTTGATTGAACTCGCGATCTCCGTCAGCGACTCCGTGTCGTAACGCGGTTTCGTGTACGCATCGCGGAACGAATACTCGCGCGTCCACGGCGTCGCGACGTTTGGCAGATGAAACGCGGTGTAGTCGCGAATCGCGCCGTTGCGATCGACATCGACGATCTCGAACGCGGGATTGTTGCCGAAGATCGGCGTGATCGACGGCGTGATGTGAATGAAATCCGTCGTCGCGAAGCGGAACTCGTCCTGATGCGTGTGTCCCGCGAAGGAGCCCTCGATCGTCTTTCGATGTCGCGCCGTGATCTGCAGATAGCGCTGCTGGTATTCATCCTTCCAGAACGTCGCCGTCTTCACATCGGGACACGCGCCGCCGTACTCCGCGGTGTCATACACGTCGATACCTGGCGGGATGTGGAACAGCAGCCACACGCGCTTGCCCTCTTCGCGCGCGAGCTCGAGCTCTGCATCGAACCATGCGAGCTGACGAAGCGCGGGATCCGGTCCGCCAGTCGTGCCGCACGGATTCTTGTAGTTCGTCGAAAAGAAATTCGTGTTGAGCGCGATGATGCGCACGTTCTGCAGCGACGGCACGTCCGCGTGGTAGTAGCCGCCGGTGGGGAATCGGCGATCGAACGATTTCGAGGCGACGATCGGACTCCACACATCACGAAAATTCGAGAGAAACACGCCGTTCGGTGCGACGGCGTAGTCGCCGCAATCGGAATCGTTGTTGCCGAGGGTTGGGTAGATGCGGATATTGGGATAGGTCTTGCGCAACGTGCTCGCGACATACGCGATCGTCTTCGTCACGAACGCCGTGTACGCGGCCTGACTCTTATCGGTCGCGTACTGCTGATATGTCTTCTGAAATCCGTGCGCGAGAAAATCGCCGGAGATCATGACGAACGCCGGCTTCGCGATCCGCGTTTGCATCTGTGCGACGGCGGAGCGAAACAGCGCATCGTTGATGTCGCTGCCGTACGTGCTGAATGTCTGCACGCTCGAAGATGCGAGGATCGCGTCCCACTCCGAGACGTCCGCGGCTTCGAGCTTCGCGATGAGCGTCGGATCGGCGAACGGATCGAAATGAATGTCCGAGACGGAGAGGAATTGCTCCGCGTGCGCGGAGCACACGACCGCCAGAACAAACACGAATATCGCACCGGCTTTTTTCATGATGGCAATATGGTAAGCCGTGCGCATTCTCATCGGCACTCAGGGCTGGAACTATCCCGCGTGGGTCGGGCCGTTTTATCCGCGCGGCACACGCGCGTCGGAGTTTCTGCCGACGTACGCGCGCGCGTTCCGCGGCGTCGAAGTCGATTCGACGTTCTACGCGATTCCAGATCGCCGAACCGTGCGCACGTGGATGGAGCGCACGCCCGCGAACTTCACGTTCACGGTGAAGATGCCGAAGGAAGTGACGCACGAACTGCGGCTGCGCAACGCCGACAATGAGGTGAGCGAGTTTCTCGATTCGGTGTGGGAGCTTGGTCCGAAGCTCGGACCGATTCTCCTGCAGATGCCGCCGGATTTCGGCCCCGATGAATTGCCGTCGATCGAGGAGTTTCTTCCGCGATTACCGGACTCGCTGCGATTCGCGATCGAAGTTCGTGACGATCGCTGGACGCGCCGCGAGGTGTTGCATCCGCTGCGCGAATTACTGTCGTCGCGCAACGTGGCGCTCGCGTTGAGTGACGCGCGATGGATTCCTCGCAGGAAGATGCTCGCGCTCGCGGAGCATCCGACGGCGGATTTTCTGTACGTGCGCTGGATGGGACCGGATCGCGAGATCACGGATTACTCGCATCTGCAGTTCGATCGATCCGAGGAGGTTCGCTCGTGGGCCGATGTGTTGAAGCGCGTGGCGAACACGAAGGAGATCTACGGATTCTTCAACAATCACTTCGCCGGACATAGCCCGGCGAACGCGCGCCAAATGCAACGAGAGCTGGATCAGGAAGTGGTGGAGCCGGCG
>JBQCJC010000027.1:0-4354 GCA_051953135.1 Thermoanaerobaculia bacterium
GGGGGGGTCTTTTCCGGGGGGGTGGGCCCTAAAAAAACAAAAAAAAACGCGGGGGGCACACCCCCCCCCGCTTCACTTTTCATTCTAAAAAACGACTACTCGGTGCTGCCTTCGCCGCCGCCCTGGTTGCCACCACCCTGATTGCCACCACCCTGATTGCCACCACCTTCATTGTGATGACCACCTTCGTGATGGTGACCGCCTTCGCGATGCTCGCGGCGCGGACCACGATCGTCACGACGCGGACCGCGATCGCCGCCTTCACGACGAGGACCACGATCGCGATCGCCACCGCGGAATCCGCCGCGATCTCCATCGCGACGCGGACCACGATCATCGCGGCGCGGGCCACGATCACGATCGCCGCCGCCCTCACGCGGACCACGATTGCGCGACTCGCGCTCGCGTGCAGCCGCGAGCTCTTCTTCCGTCGGAGGCGGAAGGAGCGGCTTGCGCGACAGACGGATCTTGCCCGTCTCCGCTTCGATGCCGACGACCTGCACTTCCACTTCGTCGCCGAGCTGGAAGAGATCGGTCACCTGACCGACGCGCGTGTGCGCCATCTCGCTGATGTGCAGCAGCCCGTCCTGACCCGGAAGGATCTCGACGAACGCTCCGTACGGCTCGATGCGCTTGACCGTGCCTTTGTAGTTCGTGCCGATTTCCGGCGACGCGGTGAGACCTTTGATGATGTCGATCGCGCGCTCGGCTGCTTTCGCATCCATCGACGCGATCGTGACTTTTCCGTCGTCCTCGACGTCGATCTTCGTTCCGGTCTCTTCGACGATCCAGCGGATGGTCTTGCCGCCCGAGCCGATGACGTCGCGAATGCGATCCTTCGGAATCTGAATCGTGTAGAGGCGCGGCGCGAACTCGCTGAGCTCTTCGCTCGGCTTCGCGATCGCGTCGTTCATCTTGTCGAGAATGTAGAGACGGCCGGCTTTCGCCTGCTCGAGCGCGCGCGCCATGACTTCGCGCGAGAGTCCCGAGACTTTGATGTCCATCTGCAGCGCGGTGATGCCATCGCGCGTGCCCGCGACCTTGAAGTCCATGTCGCCTTCATGGTCTTCCATGCCGGCGATGTCGGTGAGGATCGCGTGCTTCGTGTTGTCGTCGCTCGAAACGAGTCCCATCGCGACGCCCGCAACCGCGGAACGCACCGGAACGCCGGCCTGCATCATCGCCAGTGAGCCGCCGCACACGGAGGCCATCGACGAGGAGCCGTTCGATTCGAGGATGTCCGACACGATGCGAATCGTGTACGCGAACTCGTCCTCGGCCGGCAGCAGCGGCGCAAGCGCACGACGTGCGAGATTGCCGTGGCCGATCTCGCGTCGCGCGGGACCGCGCAGGAACTTCACTTCACCAACCGAGAACGGCGGGAAGTTGTAGTGCAGCATGAAGCGCTGGAAGGTCTCGCCTTCGAAGTCTTCGATCTTCTGCGCTTCCTGCGGCGTGCCGAGGGTCACGGTGACGAGCGCCTGCGTCTCGCCGCGCGTGAAGATCGCGGAGCCGTGCGTGCGCGGAAGAACGCCGAGGTCGATCGAGATCGGACGGATCTCATCGAAGCGGCGGCCATCGACGCGCATGTTCTCGTTGAGCATGAGATTGCGGAAGATCTGCACTTCCATCTCGCCGTACGCGGCGTTGACCGCGGCGAGACGTTCGGTGTCTTCGGCCGGAATGCTCTCGACGATCGACTTCTTGACCGCCTTGATCGCGTCGTAACGCGCGAACTTGCCGGTCGTGAGCATCGCCTGCTTGAGCTGCGCGCCGTACTGATTCATCAGCTCCGCGAGCAGTTCCTCAGTGAACTTCGGCGTGTACTCGACCTTGATCTTGTCTTTGTTGACGTCCTGGCGCAGCTGGTTCTGCAACTGGCAGAGACGCTTGATCTCGGCGTGCGCGGCGTCGAACGCATCGAGAACGATCTTCTCGTCCACTTCGCGCGCGCCAGCTTCGACCATCACGATCGCACTCTCGGTACCGGCGACGACGAGGTCGAGGTCCGAGAGATCGCGCTGCGAGTTGGTGGGATTGATGACGATCTCGCCGCCCACGTAGCCGACGCGCACGGCGCTGATCGGATGGAGGAACGGAATCTCGGAGATCGTGAGCGCGGCGGATGCCGCGTTGATGGCCAGCACGTCCGGATCGTTTTCACCATCGGCGCTGAGCACGAGGGCGATGATCTGCGTTTCCTGGCGATAGCCCTTCTGGAACGAGGGGCGGAGTGGACGATCGATGAGGCGGGAGGTGAGGATTTCCTTTTCGGTCGGACGTCCTTCACGTTTGAAGAAGCCGCCCGGGATACGGCCGCCGGCGTACGTGTACTCTTTGTAGTCGACGGTGAGCGGCATGAAGTCGCCGATCACATTTCCGTCTTTGAAACACGCGGTGGCGAGAACCACGGTGTCGCCATAACGCACGACACAGGCTCCATGAGCCTGCTTGGCGATCGCACCTGTCTCCAGCGACAGGGTCTTCCCGCCGATCTCCATTTCTCTTTTGAATGCCATTGATTTCCTTCGATGTACCGCGAGGCCACTCATCACCTCGGGTTGATTGATTTGTCCGCTTGGTGGCCGAACGATGGGATCCGGCCTGGAAGGAATTTCGTGCAGGCTTCGAGCCTGAAAACACGAGGGGCGGGCTCGTCGCCCGCCCCGGAGAGGTCGCTTACTTACGAATGCCGAGCTTATCGATGATCGAGCGGTAGCGCTCCACGTCGATCTGCTTGAGGTAATCAAGCAAACGGCGACGGCGGCCGACCAGCTTCAGAAGACCGCGGCGCGAGTGGTGATCCTTCGCGTGCGACTTGAAGTGCTCGTTCAAATAGCTAATGCGGTTCGAGAGGAGTGCGATCTGCACTTCTGGCGACCCGGTATCCGCGTCATGGACGCGATACTGGTTAATGAGGTCCGACTTCTGCTGCTTCGTGGTGGACAAAATCTTCTCCTTAGATTGTTAAACCACTACCCGTGAACACACGTGTACCTTTGAACCGCGGACCATAACAGGGGGTCGTGCGGAAAACAATCCCGCGGTCGCGAAAAATGTGTCTACCCCGCCACCATCACCTTCGGCTTCACTTCGACCGGCCCACCTTCGCGCAACACGTTCACGACTTCGCCGATGCCGACGAGTTGATCGTGCGGATTGCCGAGGGCGACGAGATCGGCGCGCTTCACGGGCATCGGCGGGACGAGAATCACGGCCTGCCCCTGCATCAACTTGCCCTGTTGCGCCCAGTCGATGCGAATGCTCGCGAGCGGAAGTTCGATTTCGCTGAGCGACTGAAAGTGCGGCGTGGAAAGAATCGCTTCCGGCGTAGCCTCGGACATCGCATCGAAGCCGATCGCTTTCTCGACGTGAAAGTTTCCGATCGCGGTGCGACGCAGTTCCTTCAGGTGCGCCGGAACACCGATCGAGTTGCCGAGGTCGTGCGCGAGGGAGCGCATGTACGTTCCGGCGGATGAGCGCACACGGAAGCGCAGTTCGGATCCGTTCACTTCGAGCACCGTGAATTCGTAAACCGTGACGCGCTTCGGCTGCAGTTTCACTTCCTCGCCTTTGCGGGCGAGCTCGTAGGCGCGAACGCCTTCGATTTTCTTCGCGCTGAATGCGGGCGGCATCTGTTCGATCTCGCCGCGAAACTTCGCGACGTGCGGCTCGAAGTCGACGTCGCTCACGTCTTTCGCAACGGCTTCGGTGAGTGGCGTGCCGGAGGCGTCATACGAGTCGGTGGCCCAGCCGAACTGGATCGTGCCGTCGTACGTTTTCTCCATGCCCCTCAGGAACGCTTGCAAACGTGTCGCTTTGCCGACGCAGAGGACGAGGAGACCGGTGGCGAGTGGATCGAGGGTTCCGGTATGACCGGCTTTCTTCACTTTCGAGCGACGGCGAAAACGCTCGACGACGTCGTGCGAAGTGATTCCGGTTTTCTTGTCGACGAGAAGAACCCCGTCGGCGGATTTCTTTGGCTGCATCATTCGGCGCACAGGATAGTGCAGAAGTCCGATCGCGTCAGCGACGCGTGCGGCTCAGTTGTTCGGGGGATAGATGTTCATCACGACGTCGATTCCGAGCTCGCCGAGGGCCAAAAGAAGATCGGATTCGAATTGGATGACCTCGATGTCCGGTGCCAGGAAGAAGATGTCGATCTTGCACGTGTATCCGGCAGCGAGGAAATCGTGGATTCGATCCTTCTTCCCGTGGAGCATTTCGATCCAGTAAGAGAGCTGGTGCTCGACCGATTCGGGCCGGAGATCGTCAGGAATGTAGCGTTTCCAGCCGCCCCGCTCCGCCTGCCACGGATCCGTGACGAAGCGTCCGCTCTGCGTTTTCGTGATCG
>JBQCJC010000028.1:0-16809 GCA_051953135.1 Thermoanaerobaculia bacterium
GGGGATGCTAGCTCAGTTGTAGTCGGTTGTCGGTAGTCGGTAGTCGGTAGTCGGTAGTCGGGAGAACGGCTTCGCAGAAAACATGAGGATCGGCGAAGCGGTTCCCCCGACAACCGACTACTGACTACCGACAACCAAACCCTTGACATCATCCAACTCCAGACCTATTCAATACGTCATGCCTCAACCGGACGTGGTCGAGCTGCTCATGCAGCGCGGCATTCAGCCGTCCGCGCATCGCGTCGCGGTTGGGCAGTACGTGTTGATGACCGACGAGCATCCGTCCGCGGATGTGGTGTGGGCGCGGGTGAAGGCGCGGTTTCCGATGATCTCGCGCGCCACGGTCTACAACACCCTGAATTTGTTCGTGGAAAAGGAGCTTTTACGCGAGCTCCATCTTTCGCCCGAGTCGGTCGTCTTCGATACGAACATGGAACCCCACCACCCTTTGATCGATGAAGAGACCGGCCGCCTTCATGAAGTGCCGTGGGCGAGCGTCGAGGTCTGCAACGTTTCGAGCATTGCCGGCTTCGAGATTCGGGATTATCAGGTGGTGATGCACGGGCGGAAGCGGCGGGTGCGGAAGTAGGGCTTCTCTTTTTTTCTGAAGCAGTTAGACGACGTCTAATCGGTGACGTCGTCAATTCGAGAAAGGAGCCACGGACCCATGGATCTGCAGAACAGCAAGACGTTCAACAACCTCAAAGAGGCCTTTGCCGGAGAGTCGATGGCCAATCGCCGCTATCTCTATTTCGCCCGCCAGGCGGATGTCGAGGGACATCCCGATCTGGCCGGCCTTTTCCGCGACACGGCGGAAGGCGAGACCGGACACGCGCACGGACATCTCGATTACCTGCGCAAAGTCGGCGATCCCGCGACCGGTCTGCCGATCGGCGAGACGAAGCTGAATCTCAAAGCCGCGATTCACGGCGAAACGCACGAGTACACGGACATGTACCCGGGCATGGCCAAAACCGCACGCGAAGAAGGCTTCGACGAAATCGCCGACTGGTTCGAAACACTCGCCCGCGCGGAGAAGTCGCACGCGGGGAGATTCCAGCGGGGATTGGATACGCTCTGATGAAGCGGTAGTCGGTTGTCGGCAGCCGGTTGTCGGGAGACCAGCGCCCTCCCACGATCGTTCTCCCGACAACTGACTACCGACAACCGGCTACCGACATGAACCGTCGCACCAACCGTATCCCTCGCACCGCGATCCTCGACCTCGGCGATTACGAACGTCGTCGCGATGAGATCCGCCCGCGCGCGATTGCAGCGCGGTCGTTGCGTCGCGTCGAGCTTGGGCCGCACGCCACGGTCGCATTCGAGAATCGCGAGACTGTCGCGTATCAGATTCAGGAAATGCTCCGCACCGAACGCATTGCGAAGGATGCGGAGGTCGAGCATGAGATCGAGACGTACTCCGATCTCCTTCCATCGAGCGATGAGCTTTCGGCCACGATGATGTTCGAGTTCACATCGCCCGACACTCGCGCGCTGCATCTCCACGAGCTCGTCGGATTCGAAGAGCATTTGCGACTCGAATTCGATGGCGCGGGTGCGACCAGCGCGTTCTTCGATCGACGCCAGCTCGACGCCGATCGCATCAGCGCCGTGCAGTTCGTGCGCTTCGCGATCAACGACGCGCAACGCGATGCGCTTGCATCCGGCGCGCGCGTGATGCTCGTCGCCGATCATCCGAAGTATGCGCACACCGCGGAGTTGAAGCTCGAGACCGCGCGTGCGCTCGCCAGCGATTTGCAGGAGGCGTGATGCTGTACGACATCCGCGATCCGAAGTACTGGGATGAAGCGGAACTCGAGAAAGAGATGCGCCGCGTCTACGACGTCTGCCATCTCTGCCGCATGTGCTTCAGCTACTGCCCGTCGTTCCCGTCGCTGTTCGACGCGATCGATCGTCACGAAGCCGCCGGCCGCGGTGAGACCGATGCGCTGACGAAGGACGAGATGCAGGAGGTCGTCGATCTCTGCTGGCAGTGCAAGCTGTGCTACGTCAAATGTCCGTACACGCCGCCGCACAAATTCGCGGTCGATTTTCCGCGACTGCTGATGCGCGCGAAGTTAGTGAAGACGAAGCGTGACGGTCTTCGCTTCCGAGAGCGCGTGCTCGGCGATCCCGATCGACTCGGACGTTTGTCGAGCGGCCAGTTCGCGATGCTGGCGAATTGGGCGAATCGTCGTCCCGCATTACGCCGCGCGCTCGAAAAACTCCTCGGCATTCATCGCGATCGACGTTTGCCGTCGTACGCGAAGACGACATTCGCGAAGTGGAATCGTCGTCGCACGACTCGACGCACGGACGGCGCGAAGGTCGCGCTGTTTGCGACGTGTTCCGTCGATTACAACTTCCCGCAAGTCGGCGTCGCCGCGGTGCAGGTGCTCGAGCACAACGGCAAATGCATCGAGACGCCGAACGTCGTCTGCTGCGGATTGCCCGCTCTCGACGGCGGCGATCTCGAGACCGCAACCGCGAAGATCCAGCGCAACGTTGAGATTCTTCTGCCGCTCGTGCGGCAGGGGATGCCGGTGCTCGTGCTCGCGCCGTCGTGCGGAATGACGATGAAGCAGGAGTGGCCGGAGATCGTTGCGACCGATGAGTGTCGCGAGGTTTCGGCGGCGGTGATGGACCTCGGCGAATTTCTCGCGAAGGAAAAAGCGGCGGGCCGTCTCGATCTGAACTTCGCGAATGCACAGGGCTCGATCGCGTATCACGTTCCATGTCATCTCCGCGCGCAGAATATCGGCCAGCCGTTCCGCGGCATTCTCGAATCGGTGCCGGACACGAAAGTCGAGCCGATCGAGCAATGCAGCGCGTTCGACGGGACGTGGGGGATGAAGAAGGAGTACTACGCGACGTCGCGCAAATGCGCGGGCAAGTTGTGCAGCGCGATCACGCGTACGGGCGCGGACAAAGTCATTTCCGATTGCATGCTTGCGGGTCTCAACGTCGTCGAAGAGACGGGGCGGCAACCGGTGCATCCGATCGAAGTGCTGCGCGATGCATACGGCATTCAGACGTGACTGAAGAAGATCGCGTAACCGCTCGGGTCGGCTAGGCGGAACTCGCCGCGGGTGGACCAGAACGGATACGTGATCTCGCTCGGCGTCAGGCCGGCTTCGAGTAACTCGGCGCGTTTCGCGGCGACATCGTCCACGTAAATCCAGAACATCGCGCCCTGCACCTCGGGATCCACCGGTGGATTCGCCTGGCCGATCATGAGACTCGCGTTGTGACTCTGCAGCCACGCCCAGACCGGCTTCTCGTGTCCGTGCGGCGTGTGCGTGTTGCGGATCTCGAAGCCGAGGAGACGATAGAAGGCCATCGAGGCTTCCATGTCGTTCACGTGGATATAAGCGGTGAGATTGCGAGTCGGCGTCATGCGCTGCCGATTATGACGCGCAATCGGCGGACATCATCCATCGCCGGAGGTAGGGAAATCCCGCCGGGAGTCTCTCCTTCAGTATGCCGAAATCACCGAACGTCCTTCTCTTCATGGTCGATGAGCTTCGTTATCCGACTGTCTATGACGGTCCCGAGCTCAAAGCGTGGATGGCCGAGAACCTCGTAGCGCAGCGCGTTTTACGCGAGCGCGGACTCGAGTTTCATCGTCATTACATTCAATCCGCGGCGTGCGCGCCGAGTCGAACGTCGTTGTTTACCGGGCAATATCCGACGCTTCACGGCGTCTCACAGACCGACGGCATGGGGAAGACGGCGTGGGATCCGGGCATGTCGTGGCTCGATCCGAACACGGTCCCGACGATGGGCGACTGGTTCCGTGCGGCGGGATATCGCACGTACTACAAGGGGAAATGGCACATCTCGCACGCCGATATTCTCGTTCCCGGTACGCATAACTCGTTAATGACCACCCGCGATAACGGATTACCAATTCTCGAGAATGTCGATTTGTATAAATCCGCGGATCGTCTCGATGATTTTGGCTTCAGTGGCTGGATTGGACCGGAGCCGCATGGCGCGTCGAAAGCAAATTCAGGATGGGTGCGCGATCCCGGCTACAAGCATCAGGCGCTGTCATTAATCGACGAATTAGAAGCGGCCGATGACGACCGGCCGTTCCTGCTCGTGAATTCCTTCGTCAATCCGCATGACATCGTCTTCTTCGGGTTGATGTGGAGCGCGAAGTTCGGGTTGCCGTATCCGACGCCCGGCGAAGTGCCGCAGATTCCACCGCCGCCAACGGCCAGTGAGGATTTATCGACGAAACCGGCCGCACAGAAGAGTTATGTCGATACGTATCCGCAGATGTTCCTGCCGCAACCCACAATCGAAATGTACCGGCGCTTCTACTATTACCTGCAAATCAACGTCGAGAAGTTTATTCATGAGGTTTATTGCCGGTTAGAACAATCGCGGTTCTTCGAAAATACGATCGTGGTGTTTACGTCCGATCACGGCGAGATGTTAGGCGCGCACGGCGGGATGCATCAGAAGTGGTACAACGCGTACGAAGAAACGATTCACGTTCCGCTGATCATTACCAGTCCATTATTCGGAAATACGCCGCGCAGTGAATCGGGATTGACGTCGCACGCCGATCTTACGCCGACGCTTCTGGGTTTATGCAACGTCGATGTCGAGCGCGCGGCGATGGAGCTCGCACAATCTCATACTGAAACACGGCCGCTCGTATGCCGCGATTTGTCGGGCGTGGTGCGCGGAACCAGCACTATGCCGAATGATCCTGTGTTCTTTATGACCTACGACGATGTGAGTCAGGGTCTCAGTCAGGAGACCGGACGGCGTCAATGGGATTCCGTTGTGACGCCGAATCAGGTCGAGACGGTTGTGGTGCGTCTTGGCGAAACACTGTGGAAATACACGGAATATACGCAGCAATATCCGACGCCTTATGCCGGTCTCATTACAAATCAGGCGCTGCTGGCGAAGCTGCAACCGACCGATACGACGCCACAATACGAGATGTATAACCTCACTGGCGATGATCTCGAAGTGTTTAATCTCGCCAGTGATCCCGCATATGCAGATACGCGCGCACAGCTTGCGGCAATCCTCAATGAGCAGCGCGCGCAGAAATGCCTGCAGCCGTTGACGAATGAGGGAACGTATCGCGACGGCGGAGAAGGCAGCGTCGTGATCGATCTGCCGGAAGAATCACACGATCCGTCCATCTTTGCGCAGCTCTAATGCGTCGTGATGCAGCGGCGGAAGTCCGTCTCTGCATCACCGCCGAGACTGCTATACTCCGGCCTTCCTTCCGAAAATCGTCGAGGCAGCGGAGGCAACCGATGGGTCAACTGCAGCTTATTCTCGTAAACAACTCCCCGAATCCCGGCAACATCGTCGTGTTTCAACAACTCGGCAATATGGTTGTGCCGAATCCTCTGGCGTGGTTTTCCAAGTACGTTTATCCCGATACGCAGGTGAGTTTCTCCTGGGATCCGACCGACTATGACTTCGTATGGAGCGGCACCGGACAAATTCAATCCGGCGTCGTGTTCGATGCTTCGCAGGTCGTGCCCGCGAGCCTCACGACCGGAAATCAAATCCGTCTGTCGTACGACTCGGTCAATCACGTTTTCTACTTCAACAATCAGACAGCAGGTCAGCCGTCGGGACAGTTTCTGATTCAAGAGGATTCCTCTCTGCCGGTCAACGCCGCCGCAGTCGGCCTCGGCATGGCCGGTCGCGCCTCGTTTGCACTGCAGGCGCAACCGAACATGAATATCTCGATTACGCCGCAAATCACGTACTGGGTGACGTTCGGCACGATTCAACAGAGCGAGTTCTTTACGATTGAAACGACGCTGCCTCCAGTGGAGATTACGTTCCCATTGAACGTCAATTCGATGACCGTGACGCTCAATGCCGACAATACGTGGACGGTAAAGTCGAATATTCTGATGGCTTAATGGAAGGCGGTGGCTTGCGCCACCGCACTCCAAAACTAAGTCGTTGTCGTCGACGACGTCGCCGTTGTGCTGGTTGCATCCGCCGGCGGCGCGCCGCTCGGCGTCGCAATCGTCACCTTCACTTCTTCACCCTTTGTTCTGTGATCGGTGATTGGACAGTAGAGGGTATAGACGCCCGGTTTGAAATTCACGTCCACTGTGGCTGACTGGCCCGCGGGGATTGCGTCGCCTGCAGCGCGGCTGATCCCTTCGCCTTCGACATAGAGATTGTGAACATCCGTGCCACGATTTTCGACCGTGAGAATTGCGGGGCCGGGAGGAATCGCTTGTTCGCGAACGGCGATGCTGCCGTCCTGAATCAGCACGAGCACGGTTGTGCCCGCGACGACGTCCGGCACGAGAGCCGTTCCGCCGGGCGAGCCGGGATGAGTCGCGCTCGCGGTTTCCGTCGTATCCATTGTGTCGGACGCGGCGGTATTGGTCGCGGATTCGTTGTTCTTACAGGCGCCGAACAACATCAATGAACTGATGAGCAATGCGGTCACTGCGTTCTTCATGGGCGACGTGAGTTGCAAAAGACGGACTCACGACTCCGCTTTACCGACCTTCACCGCATCGCCGACGACATCCTGCACATAAAGCATTTTCGTCGTGACGAGCACGGCCGCGAGCAGCGGCTCGGCGATGAGCATGCCGAGGACGCCGAAGACGACCCCGAGTGCCGACACGGTAACGACCGTGAGTACCGGCGGGATGTCGAGACGTTTTTCGAGCAGCAGTGGCGTGATGATGTTTCCTTCGACTTGCTGCACGCCGAGGTAAAGCAGCGCGACCCACATTGCTTTTTGCGGAGAATCGACGATGGCGATGCCGAGGGCCGGGATCGCACTGACGAATGGTCCGAAGAACGGAATGAACTCGAGCAGACCCGCGAGAATCGCCAGCGCCGCCGCGCCTTTGACGTTCATCAGCGCGAGGCCGACGCCGGTGATGACGCCGATCGCGATCATCGCAATCAGTCGCGCAATGAGCCATTGCCGCAGTGTGTCGCGCAGTGTCGCAAAGACTTCGCGAGCTCGCGCTCGATTGTGTTTCGGCACGAGGTGCAGCAGGCCTTCGCGATAGAGACCGGGCGTTGCGCCGATGTACATCGCGATGAACAGCACGATGATCACGCCGCCGGCCGCGGCGAATGTCGAGGAGAGGATCGGGAAGAGAAACTTCGTGGCGTTGCGAAGCTCGCGTCCGAGTTGATGCGTCAGTCCCTGACTTTGTTGCTGCGGCTGGCCGCTGCCGAGAATTGCTTTGGCGGGTGTTTTGTCGAGCCAGCGATCGATTTCCTCGACGGATTTCGGGAGCTCGCGCGAAAGTTCGCGCGTTTGTTCGCGAATGGTCGGCGCCATGAATCCGATGAGGCCCGCGAGCAATCCGATGCCGAGGAGCATCACGAGCGGTGAGGCGATGGCGCGTTTGAGGTGCAGGCGATGTTCGAGCGAGTCGACGGCGCGTGCGACGGCGAGTCCGAGGAGCACGCCGAGAAACGCGACGATGAACACCGCGCGTGCAATCCAGAGGAATTGCAACGCGATGATCAATCCGAGGACGACGGCGCCCGCGCGTAAGGCGGTTTTCGTGGAGAGTTCCACGAAGGGCACGATCAGCAGTTGTTGTGCCTGTCGGTGCGAGATTGCCGACTGGAAGTCGGCGGTCCGGCCGGCTGGAAGCCGGCGCTCCGAGGACGACGGCGCGCGCTAACGTCACTGCTTCCGTTCGATCACGCCATTCATCGCGAGGAACATCCCCGCGAGTTGTTCGCGTGATGACGGATCCGCGGCGGCGAGTCTGGCCATGATCGAATCGCGCTGCGCGATCCACGTCTGCAGCGTTGCTTTCGTGCGCGGCTGATCGTCGAGCGGATACTTCTCGAGGAACTCGCGGCAGCCATCGAAGAACACTTTCGCCGCCTCGGCCGCGGATGCGTAGTTGTTTCGCATCGCCTCGTGACTGGCGACGCCGAGCTGGCGATGCAGTTCGCTGAGATCGTGCGTGCGCGTCAGCGTCGCGAGTGATTCATCCGCGCGTTTGCGCTCGAGATGCTCGGGGATGTAGCCCGCGCCATACGCGGCGCAAAGCAGAAGCATCACGAGCACGAAATTGCGGAAGCCGTGGCGCGGCCTCGGAGCGTCGACAGCGGTTTGCATGCACGCAGAGTTTACGCAATCTCGCGCAGCGTTGCCGCGAGCGTCGCGGGATCGACCGGCTTTTCGAGATACGCATCGAACCCGCTCGCCAGCGCGCGTTCGCGATCCTCGGCGCGTCCGAATGCCGTCAGCGCGACCACCGGCACCTCGAATTTGTGCGCGCGCACGTCGCGCACGAACGCGTAGCCATCCTCGCCCGGCATCGCGATGTCGCACACGATCACATCCGGTACGTCCTCGCGCAGACGCGCACGCGCCGCGCTTGCGGACTCGGCGCTCGTCACCTGCGCACCGCAGCGACGCAGAATCGCCGTGATGACGTCGCGCGTCATGATCTCGTCGTCGACCACCAGCACGTTCATGCCGGTGAGCGACGGCAGCTCCGCATGCGTGCGCGTGGGCTCGCGCGATTCCGTTGCGTGGGTTTGCAGAGCGGGGAAGTCGACGACGAACGTCGCGCCTTTGCCTCGGCCTTCGCTTTGCGCGGTGATCTGTCCGCCGTGCAATGCGACGAGATGCCGCACGATCGCAAGGCCGATTCCGATGCCGCCGTGCTTGCGCGTCGACGAACTGTCCTGCTGACGGAAACGCTCAAAGACGTGCGGAAGGAACTCCCGATCGATGCCCATCCCGCTGTCCTTCACCGCGACTGAAACCGTGTCCGGCGTGGACGAGACGCGCACGATCACGGTGCCGCCGCGATCCGTGAACTTGATCGCATTCGTGAGCAGATTCCAGATGATCTGCTGCAGACGTCCGGCATCGCCGCTCACCGGCTGAACCTGCGGCGGATAGCTCGCCAGGATCTCGACTTCTTTCGCAGCAGCCGCGGGCCGGATGGTTTCAAGCGCCGCTTCGGTGATCTCGCGCAGATCGACGGGCCGTCGATCGAGGCGCATCTTGCCGGCCATGATGCGAGACATGTCGAGGATGTCTTCGATGAGCTGCATCTGCACGGACGCGCTTTTCTCGATCGCGTTCACCGCATCGCGCGAGTCCTGCGGCGACATCCCGAGCTGGAGCATGCGCGCCCATCCGAGAACCGCGGTCATCGGGGTGCGCAACTCATGCGAGAGCGTGGCGAGGAAATCATCCTTCGCGCGATTCGCCGCCTGCGCTTCGCTGTAAAGCCGCGCGTTCTCGACGGCTACGCCGGCGCGACGTGCGAGCTCGTCCGCGAATCCGACATCGGCTTCGTTGAATCGCGACTCGGAACGCACGAGCGTGATCGCGCCGAAGATGTGTCCCTGCGATGCGCGCAGCGGCGTGACGATGTACGAGCGCAGACCGAGCTCGCGCAGCATCTCGGTGTGCGCCTCATCGCGCGCCGCGCGGCGCAGCAACTCCGGCGGAATCTCGCGCATCCAGTCCGTGCGGCCGGTGCGAATCACGCGCGCGACGGTGTCGCTCTCAGGATGCGGCGGATAGCGTCGATGAAATTCGTGCGCGAGCTCGACTTTCGCGGGATCGACATGCGCGACCGCGAGCCTGCGCGTGGCGCCCGATTCATCGACGATGTCGATCGCGCACCAGTCGGCGAGATCGGGGACGACGAGGCGTGCGATGGTCGTGAGCGTGGTCTCGTAGTCGAGTGAGGACGCGAGCAGATCGCTGGCGCGCGCAAGAAAACGAAGGTTGCTTTCGGAGGTCTTGCGATCGTGCACGTCGATCGAGCTGCCGACCCACTCCAGTGGCTCGCCATGTTCGTCGAGCACCGGAACGGCGGTCGCGGCGAACCAGCGATACGAGCCGTCGGCGGTGCGCAGGCGGTACTCGCAATGGAACGGTCGTCGCGATGCAGTCGCTTCGCGCCATGCACGCATGGTGGCTTCGCGATCGTTCGGATGAATCGCATTCGCCCAGCCGCCGTTGCGCACGTCTTCGATCGATTGTCCGGTGATCTCGCGCCATCCCGGAAGGTCGTCGGTGAGCTCGCCATCAGGACGCGCGATCCACAGCGCCTGTTGTTTCGGCGCGGCGAAGACGAGCGCTTTGTAGCGCGCGCGTTCGCGCTGCAGCTCTTCGTACAAGCGTGCGTTGTCGATGGCGACGGCGGCTTGCGCGGCGATGGCTTCGACGATTCGCGCATCGTCCTCGGTGAAGATCGCGGGCTCGCTGTGGCCGAAGAACAGACCGCCGAGGACTTTGCCGGAGCGGGAGAGGACCGGGACGGCGAGGTAGCTCACCACGGGCAGATGTCCTTTCGGCATGCCGTGGTAGGGCGCGTTGTGTCCGTAGCGCGGATCTTTGCGGATGTCGTCGCTGCGCACGGTGCTGGTGCCTTCGAACGTTGGCGCGAAGACGGCGGTGTTGCGCGGCATCGGAAAACGCGAGAACGCTTCGCGCGGCACGCCGGAGATGGTGTAGAGCATGTACGACTCGCCGCTTGCGTCGATGACGTTGTAGAAGAACGCGCCGAATTGCGCGCGTGTCATCTTCGTCGCGGCGTCGGTGACGGTCTGCACGATCCGCTCGAGGTCGAGTTCGGCCAACATCACGCGCGCCGCCTCGGCGAACGGTTCGAAGGGGAATGCAGAAGTCGTCATCACCGGGCCCTACTGCTGAGCCGATGCAGGCCGTGTGCCCCCGGCCGGCACGGCGGGGGGCGGTGGTTGCTTCGCTAAGGCACGTGCGGCCACTTCGTCGGTGCGGTCGTCGCGGCCGGGCCGGCACGGCCGGCAGCGCTGGTTGCTTCGCTGAGGCACGTGCGGCCACTTCGTCGGTGCGGGCCGGCACGGCCGGCAGCGCTGGTTGCTTCGCTGAGGCACGTGCGGTCACTTCGTCCGTGCGGTCGTCGCGGCCGGGCCGGCAGCGTCGATTGCTTCGCGGACGCACATTGCTGTGCGAGGATGCGCGACTTCAAATGCGTGCACTGTTCGTTTTCGCCCATCAGGACGATGAGATCGCGGCTGCGACGCGGATCGCGCATCTCGTGCGATCCGGCGCGGAAGTGAGCGTCGCGTTTCTGACGGATGGGGAAGGCCGCGACGCGCGCTCGGCCGTGCGCGATGAAGAAAGTCGTCGCGTGCTTTCGGCGCTCGGCGTCGATCTGTCGCACGTGCACTTTCTCGGATCGCAACATCGCATCCCGGATGGCCGGCTCGTCGAGCATCTCGATCGGGCACTGCACTTGCTCGATGAATGCATCAGCGGCTCAGTCGATGAAGTGTGGTGTTTGTCGTGGGAAGGCGGACATCACGATCACGATGCGTCGCACCTCGTTGCGCTCGCATTCGCGAAGAAACGCGGCATCGCGAACGTGTTCGAGGTCCCGCTGTATCAGGGATACAAGTTACGCGGCCCGCTCTTTCAAACACTGAAGCCGTTGGCGGTTGGTGCGCCGTGGACGGGTCGTGTGATCACGATTCGCGAAGGATTGCGCACCGCCGCGCTGTGTCGTTTCTATCGATCGCAACGCAAGACGTGGATCGGGCTGTTGCCGACCGCGCTCGTTCGTCTCGTCCTCGGACATCGCGAATGGACGCGGCGCGCGGATGCCGATCGCGTTCGGCAGAAACCGCATGACGGCGTTCTTTTCTACGAGCGCCGTTTCGGCGTGTCGTGGGAAGAATTCGAGCGACATGCTCGCGTGTTCATCGAGCGGATCTGAGAGAGATCACAGCCCGGGAACCTTCCATGAAGACGACGCTTCGCGCCCTCATTCTCCTTGCCACTGCTCTGCCGTTGTTCGCCGGCACGTTCGAGCGCTTTCCGCTGCCGCGCACCGTGCCTTCGCCCGCGTACGATCTCGCAATCGGCGCGAATGCCATGTGGATGATCGGCGGTTCGGGGCTCGTGAAAACTGATCTCGATGGCAACTTCATCGAGACCACGCCGGACATCGCCGGCGTGCTCGTGACCGATCCGAGCGACGGCAGTCTCTGGTGGACCAACTGGGGCGTGCTCGTTCACGTCGCACTCGATGGAACGCAGACGCGCTACGCGCTCTCGCACAACAACGCGCCGTACGGCATGACCTTCGGTCCGAACGATTCGGTCTGGATCATCGGCCCGACGTGGCTCACGCGTGTCACACGCGCGGGCGTCGAGACCACCGTCTCGCTGTCGTCATCGGGCGGCTACGGAACGCTGCTCGCCGGTCCCGACGGAAATCTCTGGGCAATCGACTACGACAATGGTGCGGTCGCGAAGATCACGACCTTGGGCGAGGTGACGAAGTACGGAGTCGGGTACTCGCTATCGCACATGGCGTTCGGCCCGAACGGCGATCTCTGGATCGTTTCGCATTCCAACGGCGCGCTGTATCGCATGACGCTCGATGGTGCGTCGTTCCTGCTCTCGAACACCGCTGGTGTCGATTTCACGCGCATTGCGCTCGGTGAAAACGGTGCGTTTTATCTCGCGGATTCGATCGGCATCATTCGCAAATACGAAATCGGCGCCGGCTTCACCGGGACGTATGACGTCGGCGACACACGCATCTTCACGCTGCGTGCGACGAACGATGGTTTGTGGTTTACCGACGAGGGCAAGTATCTCGGCGAGTTGCTGTATGCCGGAACGTCGAGCTCTGAATTGCTCCTCGCGAACACGCCTGCCATTCGATCGATGACCGCCTCGGGCGATGACTTCTGGTTCGTCGCGTGGAACGTCAACCAGGTCGGTCGCATGACGCAGGCCGGCGTGGTGGATTTGTTCGATTTGCCAACGCCCTACGCGTATCCACAAAGCATCGCGACGGGAGCGGATGGCAACGTCTGGCTGACGGAGCACGACCAGAACAAGATCGCGATGGTCAACGTATTGACCGAAGCGATCACGGAGTATCCGACGCTCACCGCCGATGCAAGACCGGGCGAGATCGTCCTCGGCTCCGACGGCAAGATGTGGTTCACGACGGAAGTGGGGAAGGTCGGACGCATCTCGCCCGCGGGTGTGGTCACCGAGTTCGTCGTTCCGAACGGTTTTAGTCCGACCTCGATCGCGCTCGGTCCTGACGGCAACATCTGGATCACGGCGAATCGCGTCTACAGCATCACGCCGGATGGAGTTTTCACCGATCGCAACATCGGCAGCATCGTCGCGACGTCGATCAGCAATGGTCCGGATTCGAAGCTGTACTTCCGTTCGAGCAACAACGCGTATCGCATCGGTGTCGACGGCAGTCTCCAAAACCTCGGCGTCCTCGACATCGGCGAGCACCGCATCGTCGGTCCCGACGGATTGCTGTGGTACGCGCAGTTCTCCGCGTTGAAACGCGTGCGCGCGGACTTTCACGTCGAATCGATTCCGGCGCCTGCAGGACACAACTTCGCCGAGGCGCTGGTGAATGGGTCGGATGCGCACGTGTGGGTTGCGGGCGACGACGCGGTGTATCGCGTGACGCTCGACGCCGCGATCAACGCAACCGGAACATCGTTGTGCCTCGATGAAGCCGCCATCGTCAGCGGAGTGATCGCCACGTTCAGCGATCCCGACACATCGCGGGATGCGACGTACTACACCGCGCGTGTTGCGTGGGATAACTCCTCCGAATTCTGGGAATCGGCAACCGTTGCGCAGACCGCGCCGGGACAGTTCTCCGTCAGCGGCACGCACACATATCCGTACAACGCGCCACGCACAGTTCGCGTCGAGATCACCGCGCTACCGGGACCAAATCGCATCGGCGGAATGGCGTGGGCGACGTCGTCGGCGAATGCGGCCTATCCCATCGAGGTGAATGCGACGTACTCCGGCGCGGCGGCCACCCATTCGATCGCGCTGAGCAATCCCGGCTCGTGCTCGTGGAATGCATCGAGCAATCGCTCGTGGATCACGGTGCCCGCGAATGGATCCGGAACGACGCTGCAGCTCACGCTCGAAGCGAACGACACCGGCTCGTCGCGCAGCGGCACGGTCACGCTCAACGGAACAGCGATCAGCGTGACGCAGACGTACGAAGCGCAGACCAGCCTCTACCTCATCACGCCGTGCCGCATCTACGATTCGCGCAACACGAACACGCCGCTTGCGGCGGGTGCGGTGCAGGAGATTGCGGCGAGCGGCAAGTGCGGCATTCCCGTGGGAACACGCGCGATCGTGTCGAACATCACCGTCGTCGCGCCGGCGAGCTCGGGATGGCTCGCGGCCTACAAAGCCGGAACGGTGTGGCCCGGCCACAGCACGATCAATTTCCGCACCGGAAAAACGCGCGCGAACAACTCGCTCATACCGTTATCGAGTGGTGCGTTCAACATCAAGAGCGGCGCGTCGGTGTCCGTGCATTTCATCGTCGACGTAACCGGATACTTCCAATGATTGTGTGGCTATAATCACGCCCGCTTTGCGGGATCTCAAAGTCTTCTCCGGCCGCTCCCATCCGTCTCTCACTGAAGAGATCTGTACGCATCTCGGCGTGGCTCCGGGTCACGTCACGCTGTACAGCTTCTCGGATGGTGAGCATTACGTGCAGATCGACGAGAACGTCCGCGGCGCGGACGTCTTCGTCATTCAGCCGACCTGCCCTCCGTCGGTGAACGATCACCTGATGGAGTTGCTGATCATGCTCGATGCGTTCAAGCGCTCCTCGGCGCGACGCATCACCGCGGTGCTGCCGTACTACGGCTACGCGCGGCAGGATCGCAAAGACAAGCCCCGCGTTCCGATCACCGCGAAGCTCGCCGCGGATCTCATCAGCAAAGCGGGCGCGGATCGCGTGCTCACACTCGATCTGCACGCCGCACAGATCCAGGGCTTCTTCAACATCCCCGTCGATCACCTCTTCGCCGCGCCGGTCATCGTCAACTACATCAAAACGCTGAATCTCGACAACCTCACGATCGTCTCGCCGGACGCGGGCGGCGTGGAGCGTGCGCGTGCGTATGCGAAACGACTCGGCGCATCGCTCGCGATCATCGACAAGCGTCGCTTTGCGAAGAATCAGACCGAGGTGATGAACATCATCGGCGAGGTCGAAGGACGCAACGTCTTCATCGTCGACGACATCATCGACACCGCGGGCACGCTCATTCACTCCGCGCAGGCGCTGCGCGACAACGGCGCGAAATCGATTTCCGCCGCGTGCACGCATGCGGTGCTTTCGGGTCCCGCGATCGAGCGCATCAACGCCTCGGATCTCACGCAGGTCATCGCCACGAACAGCATCCCGACGCAGGACAAGGAAGCGGAGTGCTCGAAGCTGAAGACGCTCTCGATCGCCCAACTCCTCGGCGAGGCGATCAACCGCATTCACAACGAGGATTCGGTCAGCAGCCTGTTTGAGATGTGAGGCGCAGGAAACGCGGGAATAACGCCCACTTTTCAGCGATTTACCGCGTTCTGCTAACTAGTCAAAGGAGTCAGCATCATGGCTGAGGTCACATTGGAAGTCACACGCCGCGAGCAGACCGGCAAGGAAATCGCCAAGAAGCTTCGCCGCGACGGAAAAGTCCCGGCGGTGGTTTACGGCGGTCACAAGGAGCCGGTGGCGATCACGGTCGATCGCAAAGCGGTCTCCGAGCTCATTCAGAAGAGCGAGCACGGCGTCCGCTCTGTGTTTCTGCTCAAGATGGCGGGCACGGATCAGCAGCGCCACGCGATGATCAAAGAGATCACGATCGATCCGATGTCGCGCCGCATGGAGCACATCGACTTCGTCCGCGTGGTGATGGACGAGAAGATCAAGGTCACGGTGCCGGTGCATCTCAACGGCACGGCGATCGGCGTGAAGGAAGGCGGCCTGCTCGACTGGCAGGTGCGCGAACTGCACATCGAAACGCTCCCGACGTCGATCCCGGATTCGATCGAAGTCGACGTCACGTCGCTCAACGGTCACGACTACTACCGCATCAAGGACCTGAAGCTGCCGGAAGGCGTGAAGGTTCTCGATGATCCGGAGCGCGTGGTCGTCGGCGTCACGCACGCGAAGGCCGAAGCTGCGGCCGAGGGTGCGGAAGGCGGTCCGGCCGAGCCCGAGGTCATCAAGAAGGGCAAGCCCGAAGACGAGAAGAAGTAACGCGTCGCCGCACGGCCACGTTTCGAACGCCCCGCACTCGCGGGGCGTTTTTGCCTGGGAAAGGATTCGTCGCGATGAAGAAAGCCGCTCTCGCCCTCACGCTCTCGCTCGTTTTTGTGGCCGCGTGCAAACGCGGAGAGCAGCCGGCGACGGGAACGGCTGCATCGACGTACGCGTTCGACGATGGCAAGGCGAAGCCGCGCAGCGCGGCGACGTCGACCGCGCCGGTCGGCATCGAGGTTGGTTCGACGATGCCCGAGTACTCGGCGATGTGGCTCGATGGCTCGAAGTTCGAGCTCGCCGCCAAGCCCGACAAAGTCGTGCTGCTGAACATCTGGGCGACGTGGTGCGGCCCGTGCCGTTACGAGATTCCGGAGTTGGAGCGTCTGCACACGCAGTACGCGAGCAAGGGATTCGAGGTCATCGGCGTGAGCGTCGATGAAGGTGGTCCCGACGTCGTGAAGCAGTTCGTCACGGAGCAGAAGATCACGTATCCGATCGCGCTCGATCCCGAGGGGAAGATCGCGAATCTGATGAACACGTCGGTGTTGCCGACGACCGTGCTCATCGGACGCGACGGCAGAATCCTCTGGAAGAAGATGATGGTCGTGACGGAAAACGACGAAGAGCTGAAGAAAGCGATCGAATCTGCGTTGTAGGAACAGTGGAGCGGGGGGGGGGCCCCCCCCCCCCCCAGCCCAACCCCCCCGGGGCCCATCCCCCCCCCCCCCCCCCA
>JBQCJC010000029.1:0-8026 GCA_051953135.1 Thermoanaerobaculia bacterium
TACGTGTCGCCATTACGGCCGACCGGCACATCGAACTCCAATTCGGGATAGCACTCATAGGGCTGCTTGCGTCGCAAATCCCATTCGACGCCGGAGCCGCGTAATGGCGGCCCTGTAATGCCCCACTCGATCGCTTCTTCCGGAGAAATCACGCCGATTCCGACAGTGCGTTTTTTCCAGATGCGATTATTGGTCAGCAGTGATTCATATTCATCGACAGCCGCGTCGAATTTACCAATGAACTCTTCGAGATCTTCGAGCCAGCCGTAAGGCAGATCCTCGGGCATGCCGCCAATGCGCATGCAATTGAGCGTCAGGCGCGCGCCACAATACGCTTCGAATAAATCGAGGATCTGTTCGCGCTCGCGGAAGGTATAAAAAAACGGCGTCATTGCGCCGATATCGATCGCGTGCGTTGCAAGCCAGAGTAGATGCGAGGAAATTCGCTGTAATTCGCTGAGCATGACGCGAATTAACTGCGCTCGCTTAGGGATATTTTTCGAAATTCCGAGGAGTTTCTCGACGGTTTCGACAAATCCGAGATTATTCGTGGCCGAGGCGACGTAATCCATGCGATCCGTATGAGGAACGCACTGTGGATAGGCCATGTGCTCGAACAGTTTCTCAGTGCCGCGATGCAGATATCCGATGATCGGCTTCGCCTCGACGATGCGCTCGCCGTCGACTTTGAGAATGACGCGCAGCACGCCGTGCGTCGACGGATGCTGCGGGCCGAAATTGACCTCCATTTCATGGACGTCAAACATCCGCATCCTCCGTGGCGATGGCTTTAGCGGCGGGTTTGGCCGGCGCTTTCGCGCCATTGCCCCCGCCGATTTGCGCCGCGGGCCAGGTGCCGTAGCGCTTCCATTCGCCTTTGTAGACATTCACATCGGCAGCCGGTTTTCCGGTCGATCCCGCCTTCGGTCCTCCCCCATCGGGGAAAACCTCGGGATAAATGCGTGCGCCGGTATCGACGCCGCGAATCGGAAAATCCTTGCGCAGCGGAAAGCCATTGAAGCCGTCCCACATAAGAATTCGTTCGAGATTGGGATGCCCGGAGAACGTAATGCCGAGCATGTCGTACGTTTCGCGCTCGTGCCAGTTCGCGGTTTTCCACACGGACGTAACCGACGGCACCGGCCCTTTTTCATCGGTCCAGACGCGCAAACGCACTCGCGCATTTTTCTGGAACGAATAAAGCATGTAAGAGACGCTGAAACGGAGCCCCGTGTGATTGGGATATTTCGAATAATCGACGCCGGCGAGGTCGACGAGATAAACGAAGCCGGAGTCTTTGAACGCGCGGCAGACTTCGACGATGCGATCGCGATCGACGAATAAGGTGATTTCGTCCGCGAATTCCTTAGCGTCGAGAACCGCGTCGTCGACGCGGCTGACCGCCGTCGAAACGAGCGGGTCGCGCTTGATTTCGTCGACACTGCGCGCCGCGGGCGCACTGGGCGTCGGCGGTGGGGATGAGCTCGGTGGAGTCAGCTCTGACATATCGTTGCGAGTTCCGAATTACGAGCGCGCCATTGTGGCCACTCGCAATTCGCAACGCGCAACGCGGCGTGTCAGACTCCGGAGTAACTCTTACCCTTCTCCTCCATGAGCAGCTTGAGCATGTCCAGCGTTTCGGATTCGCCCGGAACGCACAAAGAAATATCGTCGGTTTCGTCTGTGGCCAGCGCGTGCGCGTAGCCTTCACAATCCCATCCGCAAGCGCCGCAGTCGGTCTGCGCCATTGAGGCGAATAATTTCGTCTCCCAATTACCGCCGATTTCATTGGCCAATGCCATGCGCTCGGGAAGCGTGAGGTCATCGCGGTGAAACGGAACGGCGGGAGAGGCACCGGCTTCGGCGGGTTGATCGAGCGGGATTTCGGGAGCGGCGGCTTGTTGAATTTCTGCTTGTGAGACTTCTTCGGTTGTTTCTGTAGCAGTTGCCGGAGCGGGTTTCGGTTTCGCTGGCGCCGGTGGTGCGGGCGCGCGCTTAATCCCGGAAATCGGCGCCGGTTTTAATTGTGCTTGTTCTGCGCGTAATGCCGGACCTTCATGCGCCGGGCGAATCGAGTCTCGCACTGCAGCGCGCGCGAAGTCATAGGCCTCGCCGCCCTTCCGCAAAATGTGCATTTTCTCGATCTTTTTCTGTAATTCCATGAGACCCCAGATCAGAGCCTCGGGACGCGGAGGACAACCGGGGATATAAACATCGACCGGCACTAAGCGATCGACGCCTTGTGTCACAGCATACGTGTCATAAGGACCGCCGCACGTCGCACAAGAGCCCATGGCAATGACCCATTTCGGGTCAGGCATCTGGTCCCACAGACGGCGAACGATCGGCGCCATCTTCTCTGTCACAGTGCCCGAGACGATCATTAAATCGGCTTGTCTGGGAGTGGCGCGAAACACCTCGGCGCCAAAACGCGCCATATCGTGTCTCGGATCGAGCACGGCCATCATTTCAATGGCACAGCACGCAAGACCGAATTGCATCGGCCATAGAGAAGATTTGCGAGCCCAGTTGAAGAATTTATCGACAGTCGAGGTGAGAACGTTCGACTCGAATCGGCTCTCGATCAGACCCATGAAAGGACCTTCCTCTTCCAGGCGTAGAAGTACCCGATCAGAAGGATCGCAAGGAAGATTGCCATCTCAACAGCTCCGAACCAGCCGAGCTGTTTGAACCGGATCGCCCAAGGGAAAAGGAAGACGGTCTCGACGTCGAAAATGATGAAGAGCACCGCAATGAGGAAATAGCGAACCGAGAATCGATGGTCAAACGCCACCGACGTGGGCGCAATGCCACACTCATACGGCTCAAGCTTCACCTTACCGCCGCGCGAGGCTCGCACGAGCGGTGCAAGGATAAAGAGGGTTAAGACTGGTACCGAGATAACGATGAGCGCGGCTACCAGTAGCACCGAGTAGTTAGCCATCAATTGTTCTCGCTGTAACGACCGGTCGCAATTGTAGACTGCCGTTTCCGAGAGTCAACGAATTTCGCGGGTCAAAAAAGCGGCTGCGCGAACGACCATCGCCCCGCTTCCATCCCTTTCACCTGGACGAGCACGCTCAAATCTTCACCCACTCCATCTGGAAGCACGAGACGCTTCGCATTCTCTCGCTCCTGAAGCATCTCCATCCCCTCCTCGGCACTGGAAATCCCGATCTCCTGCACGGGGCGGAAGAGCTCATGTTCAGTGATGCCGAGGCCGAGGAGAAACTTCGCGAGGCGATCGAAGAACAACGTCTCCGCACCTTCGTTCTCGCCCGCGCGCTCGAGGTCCGTGAAGTTGATGTGCGCGGTCAGATCCTGTTCGCCCGGCGACGCGAGCAAATCGCGATGCACGCGCTGCCCTCGATACGCGGCCGCCGTTCCGAAACGGCGCGCGCGCGGATGAAACAGTTTGTTCTGTGGATACCCGTAATCGATCGTGACGATGAGCCCGTGCTGAAGGAAGCGAACGACGTCCGCGTAATACAGGCCCCACTCGAGCGATACATCGGCGAACTGCCCCTCCGCTAACTCGATGTCGCGCGCCGTGAAGTAATCGTCGTACGCCGCGGGAGCTTCATGCTCGGTCCAGTCGAACGCTCCATCGCGCTCCGCAACCCACAACTCGTGCACGTGCTCGCCGCGTTTCACGAGACGCGCGAACGGGAACGCATCGAAAAGCTCGTTGGAGATGAATAGATGATGACCATCGCGCGGTAGTTGATCGATGACGTTGAGAAACGTCACCCGATCCGTTGATTCGATGCGCTCGAGCGAACGATCGACGCCGAAAAATCGAGCGCGCTCATCATTAATATAGGCAGCGACCGATCGGATGAGGCTGCCGTCTCCGCATCCGATGTCCACGATCGAGCACAGTGCGCCCTCGCTGCGGCTAAAAAACTCGCGGACGTGTCTGGCAATCGCGAACGAAAACGCCGGACTCAGCGCCGGTGCGGTGATGAAATCTCCCGCCTTTCCCACTGGATTTCGGCGCATCGCGTAGTAGCCGAACTCGGGGTGATAGAGCGCGAGCTCGACGAAATCGCGAAACGACAAGTCTCCGTAATGCAGCACGTTACGGAGAACGTCGGTCATCGAGCCTTCGCGCGGCATGGCGCGGATCGTACAACGATTCCGGCAACAGGCAGGGAGTTTTTGACGGAAGTAAGCGCGAGATGGCAGCCCCGTTGCGATGAGGAGCGCAGAACCAAGAAGGAGACTCAGATGAAAAAGGTCATCGCACTCATGCTCATCACCCTGCTCTCGACCGCGGCGTTCGCTGACGTGGCGACCGAGCGCGACAAAACGAAGAAGGGCGCGATCATCGGCGGCGTGGCCGGCGCGATCGCGGGCGCAATCATTCACAACAACCGCGGCTCAGGAAACGCGAAGCGCGGCGCCGTCATCGGCGGTGCGGTCGGCGCGGCCACTGGTGCCATCGTCGGCGCGATGATGGACAAGCAGGAGCGCGAGCTCCGTCAGATCGAAGGGATCGACGTCACACGTACCGATGAAGACGAGCTGAAAGTCACCGTGAACAACGAGATTCTGTTCGACTTCAACTCCGCGGCGCTCCGTTCCTCGTCGCGTGACGAGCTGCGCGAGATGGCGAGCGTGTTCAACCGTTACGGCGACACGACCATCGCGGTTCAGGGTCACACGGACTCGGTAGGCTCGACTTCGTACAATCAGCGCCTCTCGGAGCGTCGCGCCACTTCGGTCGCCAACTATCTCGAAGACCTCGGCGTCCGCGGCTCGCGCATCGACGCCTATGGCTACGGCGAATCGCGTCCGAAGGCTTCGAACGACACCTCGAGCGGCCGCCAGCGTAACCGTCGCGTCGAGATCTTCGTCCGAGCAAATGGATAAGCAGCAACCGGAGTGAACAATAAATGCGGTATCGATGTTGAAACAGGAAGACGCTCAGATCGAGCGTCTTCTTTGTTTTGGACCACAGGAGGTAAAAACGATGTTTCGAAAAATCTCTGTATTTCTCCTCATCGCGCTTTTCGTCTCGGCCTGCGCCACGACGAACTCGGGCAGCACGAGCAATGATCCCAATCGCAAGACCAAACGCGGTGCGGCCATCGGTGCGGTCGCGGGCGCAATCGCAGGCGCGGTGATCGGCAATCAGTCGGGCAACAACCGCACGGGTGCGGTCGTCGGCGCGGCAGCAGGCGCGGCCGTCGGCGCGGCAGTTGGCCGCCGCATGGACAAGCAGGAGCAGGAGCTCCGGCAGATCGAAGGCGTCGAAGTGACGCGTCCGTCCGAGGGTGAGATCAACGTGAAGTTGACGAGCGACGTGCTCTTTGATTTCAACTCCTCGGCACTCCGCTCCGAATCGCGCACGACCCTGCGCGAGCTTGCGAACAACTTCGAGCAGTATCCGGACAACGTCATCGTGGTCGAAGGACACACCGACTCCGTCGGTTCCGAGGAGTACAACCAGAGGTTGTCGGAACAGCGCGCCTCGAACGTCGCGGACTACCTCATCGAAAACGGTGTGCGTTCCTCGAACGTGACCGTGTTCGGTTACGGCGAGCTGCGCCCGAAGTCGACGAATGACACGGCGGAAGGACGCCAGCTCAATCGTCGCGTCGAGATTCACATTCGCGCACCGCAGAGCTAAGGCGGGATCGAGCTAAAGAAAACACCACTGTCACCCCGAGCTTGCGAGGGGCCTGGGCGGGTGGTCGGCGCGTTCCATGCGCCTACCGCCCACCAGGCCCTCTCGCTCCCGCTCGGGGTGACATGCGAGCGTTCTTTTATCCCAACGGTTGTCGCGTCGGCTCGTCGGTCGGCGGAATCTCGATCGTCAGTTCGTCCGCCGAATCGAGCTCCGCTTCCTTCCTGATCGCCATCCTCGGCGACGCGCTGAGAAATGCGCCGACGTAGTCGTTCTGCTTGATGCCGGCATCCGTCACGCGCGCGAACTCCACGTAGTCGACATACAAACAATTCATGATCCGATTGCTCGCATTCGGATTCGGGATCTTCACGAGCTCATTGCCGAGATTGCGATTCGCTTCCTTCGATTCGAACCACACACCGGTGATCGGCGTAAGCGTCCAGGACAGCAGGAACATATCGACCGGCAGCGTCGGGAAGTTCTTCTGCTTGCCCGTGAACGTCTCGAACTTGTCGATCTGATCGTCGCGCATCTTCGTGTAGCTCGTCGTCTCGGAGTACTTGTCGAACACCACGAGATTGCCGAGATTCGAATCGCTCGAATCCCAATCGCGAAACACCCAGAACCCAGCTTGCGGATTGTTGACCGCCCACTCTTCCGCGACCGCCGAGATCACGCACGGACCATTCGCCGTGAACGTTGACAGCGGAATGTCGGCGAGACGTTGTCCCGGCTGCAGCGGCGTCTTCCACAACCAGCGTCCGATCGCGTTGTTCACCTGCGTCACGAACTGCGTGTAGACGCTCGCGTCCCAGTTATCGAAGTGGCTCCAGTCGATGATGATCAGTTCTTTGTGGCCGAAGTTGCAGTAGCGCTGAATGTCCGCGAGCACCGCGGAGAGATCGGGACCGTTGATCGGCCCGTGATGAATGACGATCTTGTCGCCGCTCTTCTTCGGACGCAGATCGAAGTAGCGGATGCCGTACTCGAGCTGATTGAAGATCGAGAGATCCTGCGTCTTGCCGAGGACCGCGATGCCGTACTCATACATCGCGGAGTCGTGCGATGACGGGAACACGAGTTGCGGGATCTTGCGCGAGCCGAGCTGCGCGCGTCGCTCCGTCATCCAGATCGCGCGATCGGTGATCATCGACGTCGAGAACCACAACGTCTTCGCGAGCTCACCTTCGTGCGCTTCGACGGACATGCCGTCGACCGCCGCGACCGAAGGCTTCACGCCATCGTCGTAGTACTTCGCATCGCCGGTCCAGTCGATCGTCTTCGCTGACGTGTTGATTTTGCCGAAGCGCTGAAAGAGCTCATTGCCTTTCTGGAACGTGACGATCACATCGCCGGCGTCGGTGAGCGCGACGGACGGACGCGAGCCATCGGCGAACTGATGGCTGTCGCCGAACGTGATTTTCTTCGCGGAAGTATCGATCTTCCCCACGTGATACCAGACCGTGTTGAAGCCCTCGGACTGATGCACTTCCACGACCCAGTCGCTGTTGTTGATCGCGACCTTCGGCAACTGGCCGGTGTCGTAGTTGTCGTCCCACTGCCAGTTCACGTTCGACGAGCCGAGAATGCCGTAGCGGTAATAGAGCCGCGTCGTCTTCTCCGAACGATGCACTTCGACGACCTTGCCCGAGTTGTTCACCGCGATCGATGGCGTGAGTCCGGTGGTGTAGTCCTTCGGCGAGCCAGCCCACGTGATCGTGTTGCCGTTCAGCGTGCCGATGCTCGAGTACAGCGTGACTCCGAGCTCGTTCTTGTGGACTTCGACGACCTGGTTGTTCCCGTTGATTGCGATCGCGGGCTCGACGCCGCTCGTGTAGTTGTGCGACGCGCCCCAGTCGATGGTCATCTGATTGGTCGTGCCGGCGCGGTAGTAAAGCGAGAACCCGGCCTCGTTCTTATGCACTTCGACCACGCGCCCCGCTCTGTTGATCGCGATCGTCGGACCATCCCCGCTGTCGTATTGCAGACCAAGACCGAAAAAGACGTCTTTCATCTTTTCTCTCCTCCTCAATTTTTGCTGCCCTGCTACCGAGGAGGAGAGCCATCAACGCGCTATTTCCCTACCTCCACCCACGCGGAAATAAGCATTGGCAACTTCGCGCACCTGTCATCCCGAGCGTGAGCGAGGGATCTGGAGCTCGGGGGGGGCACCAGCAACGTGTTACGCCCCACCCACCCTCCAGGTCCCACGCTACGCTCGGGATGACGAGGGGCACCTGTCATCCCGAGCGTGAGCGAGGGATCCGGAGCTCGGCGGGCGGCACGAGGAACACGTTACGCGCCACCCACCCACCAAGGTCCCTCGCTACGCTCGGGATGACGATTGGCACCTGTCATCCCGAGCGTGAGCGAGGGATCTGGAGCTCGGGG
>JBQCJC010000030.1:0-9253 GCA_051953135.1 Thermoanaerobaculia bacterium
CTCGCGTTCGGGATGTTCATCGTCGCGTGCGGCGCGACGCATTTCATGGAAGTGCTGGTGCTGTGGAAGGCGACGTACTGGCTTTCGGGCGCGGTGAAGATCGTGACCGCGGTCGCATCCCTCGCCACGGCGATCGTTCTGCCGCCGCTGATTCCGCGCACGCTGACGATGGTGCGCGAAGCAAAACAATCGGAGGCGCGGCGCATTGAGTTGCAGGAGCAGCTCGCGATCCTGACGCGCGAACGTGCGGCGCGCGCCGAAGCGGAAGAAGCAAATCGCGCGAAAGATGCCTTTCTGGCGACGATTTCACACGAGCTTCGCACTCCAATGACGGCCGTCCTCGGCTGGGCGTCGATGATTCGCTCAGGTTCATTGGAAGAGGATGCAATGAAGACCGGCATCGCCGCGATCGAGCAGAGCGCACGCGCCCAGGCGCAGTTGATCGACGATCTGCTCGACGTGTCGCGCATCATCGCCGGCAAGCTCGCGCTCGAACCGCGATCCGCCGATCTCTCGGCCGTGATCCGCTCGGCCGTGCAGACGGTTTCACCGGCGGCGGAAAAGAAATCGGTGCGCGTCAGCATGATCCTGCCGCCGTCGACGCTCTACCTTCTCGGCGACGCCGCGCGCCTCCATCAGATCGTGACGAATCTCCTCGCGAATGCGATCAAGTTCACGCGTCGCGACGGGCGCGTCCAGGTGGAGCTCCGTCGTGATGGAAGCGTGGCGGAGATCACGGTGACGGATGACGGGATCGGCATCGATCCGGAGTTCCTGCCGCACGTCTTCGATCGCTTCACGCAAGCCGATCCTTCCTCGACGCGCGACTACAACGGACTGGGCCTGGGTCTTGCGATCGTGCGCCACCTCGTGGAGCTTCACGGCGGCGAAGTGCAGGCGAAGAGCGATGGTCCTGGCAAAGGCAGCACGTTCCGCGTGCGCCTGCCGCTGCAGGAAAGCATCGTCGCTCCGGACCATACGTTGCTGCCGATTGCGCCGGAAGAGGTGGATCTCAACGGCCGGCGATTGCTCGTAGTCGAAGACGAGCCGCTCGCGCGCGACATGATGAAAGTTGCGCTGACGCAGTACGGAGCGGATGTGCGCGCCGTTGCTTCGGTCGCCGAAGCATTGCACGCGTTGGCGAATGAGCCGACGGATGTCGTGATCACCGACATCGCCATGCCCGGCGAAGACGGATTTTCTCTTTTGCAAAAGCTGCGCGCCCATGCCGCCAGTCATGGAACGACGACGCACGTGATCGCGGTGTCCGCACTTTCGCGCGCGGATGAGCGCTCGCGCATTCTGCTCGCGGGATTCGACGATTACCTGCAGAAACCGGTGCAGCCGGTTCGACTCGCAGCCGCGGTCGCGAGGACGTGGCCACAAACCTGATATGTGCGGAATTGCGGGGCTGTGGTCATTCGGAGGCGAGAGCGAGCAGGATTTGCGCACGCGCGCCGCGTCGATGGCGAGACAACTCGTGCATCGCGGTCCCGACGATCACGGTCTCTGGGTCGATGCACCGGCGGGCGTGGCGTTGTCGTTTCGCCGCCTCGCGATCATCGATCTGTCGAGTGCCGGCGCGCAGCCGATGGTCTCGGCGAGCGGCCGCTACGTCATCGTGTTCAACGGCGAGATCTACAACTTCGAACGATTGCGCGGTGAGCTGCGCGAGAGCTCGTACCGCGGTCACTCGGATACGGAAGTGCTGCTCGCGTGCATCGAAGAGTGGGGGATCGACGAAGCCGCGAAGCGCTTCATCGGCATGTTCGCGTTCGCCGTGTGGGATCGCGGCGATCGCACCCTCACGCTCGTTCGCGATCGACTCGGCGTGAAGCCGTTGTACTACTCGCTCGATGCTCGCGGCGTTTCCTTCGCATCGGAATTGAAGGCGATGCCGGATCGCGATCGTATCGATCGCGGCGCGGTCGCGCTCTATGCACGCTTCGGCTACGTGCCGGCGCCGTGGTCGATTTACGAAGGCATCGGCAAACTCGAGCCGGGACACATTCTCACGATTCGCAGCGACGGCACGACGCATTTGCGCGCGTACTGGGATGCGCGAACGCAGCTCGAGAATGCAGTGGCGAATCGATTTCGCGGTACGGAGACCGATGCGCTCGACGCGCTCGATGACGTGCTTCGCGATGCGGTGCGTTTGCGAATGATCGCCGATGTTCCGCTCGGACTCTTTCTCTCCGGCGGCATCGATTCGTCGCTGATGGCCGCGCTGATGCAGAAGGAAGCGGGGTCGATCTCGACGTTCACGATCGATGTCGAAGGCACGCAGTCGGAATCCGAGCAGGCCGCCCGCGTCGCGCGTCACCTCGGCACGAAGCACACGGCGCACACGCTCAGCGCGAACGACACGATCGAAGCGGTGCCGCTAATCATGGAGATTTACGACGAGCCGCTCGGCGATTCATCGGCGATTCCGACGTTCCTCGTTTCGCAACTCGCGCGCGAGAGCGTGACGGTGGCGTTGTCGGGCGACGGCGGCGACGAATTCTTCGGCGGCTATCACCGCTACTTTCTCGGACAGCGACTGGCGTCGCGCGTCGCCAGTGTGCCGCGCGCGTTGCGCCGTCCGTTAGGCCGCATGCTGCGCGCGATGCCGTGGCGTGCAGGGAATCGTCGCGATCGCGCGCGCGGTCTCGGCAAAGCGCTGCTGCTCGATGACCCGATTCGTCAATTTCTTGACGAACTCGATTTCGCGGATCTGCCAGTGCACGATGCGCCGTCGCGCTCCGCCGTGCTCACGAATCGCGCAACGTGGCCGCGGGTTCCCGATGCCGTCGAGTTGATGATGTATCTCGACGCGGTCAGTTATCTCGCCGACGACATTCTTCCCAAGGTCGATCGCGCGAGCATGGCCGTGAGTCTCGAAGTGCGCGTGCCGCTGCTCGATCATCGCGTCATCGAGCTCGCGTGGTCGCTGCCGCCGTCGATGAAGATCGGCGATCGCAGCGGCAAACTGATTCTGCGGCGATTGCTGCGCAAGTACCTGCCGGACTCGCTCATCGATCAACGCAAGCTCGGGTTCGGATTGCCGCTGAAGGAATGGTTAGGCGGGCCGCTGCGCGACTGGGCGGCATCGCTCATCGATCCGCAGCGCATCGCGCGTGAAGGATTCTTCGATGCGGAGTCGGTGCGGAATCTGTGGAACGGCGGCCGCCCACGCGTTTCGAACGATGTGCTGTGGCGATTGCTGATGTTCCAGGCTTGGCTCAATGGGACGCGGCGGTAGAATCCGCCGACCATGACGCTCGACGAACAGTTCGAATACGTCGCCAAGGGAACGGTCGATCTCATCGAGAAGAACGATCTCAAGGCGAAGATGTCCCGCGGGAAACCGCTGTCGATCAAAGTCGGTTTCGACCCGACCGCCCCCGACATTCACCTCGGCCACACGGTCGTGATCCGCAAGATGCGGCACTTCCAGCAGCTCGGCCATCGCGTGATTTTTCTCATCGGCGATTTCACGGGGATGATCGGCGATCCGACCGGCAAGAAGGCCACGCGGCCCGCGCTGTCGAAGGAAGAAGTGTTGGCCAATGCGGAGACGTATCGCCGTCAGGTCTACAAGATTCTCGATCCGGAGAAGACCGAGATTCGCTTCAATTCCGAGTGGCTCGGTGCGTTAGGCGCGGAAGGCATGGTGCGTCTCGCGGCGAAGTACACGCTCGCGCGCATTCTCGAGCGCGACGATTTTCGCAGGCGCTTCGATTCACGACAGCCGATCGCGATTCATGAGCTGCTCTATCCGCTCGCGCAGGGATACGACTCCGTCGCGCTGAAGTGCGATGTGGAGATGGGCGGCACGGATCAGTTGTTCAATCTGCTGGTCGGACGCGATCTCATGCGCGAGTACGGTCTCGAGCCGCAGGTCGTGATCACGATGCCGCTGCTCGAAGGTCTCGACGGCGTCGAGAAGATGTCGAAGTCTCTCGGCAATTACATCGGCATCGATGAAGAGGCGGGACAAATCTTCGGCAAGGTGATGTCGATCTCCGACTCGCTGATGTGGAAGTACTACACGCTCTGCACGGATCTCACTCCCGCGGAAGTGACGTCGCTGCGTGAGCGGGTGGAATCGGGCGAGCTGCATCCGATGGAGGCGAAGCGCGGCCTCGCGAAATCGATCATTCGCGATTTTCACAACGCCGATGCCGCCGACGCCGCGGAAGCGGAGTTCAAACGCATCTTCTCCGAACGCCAGGCACCGACAGAGATCGAAGAGATCTCACTGCCCGCCGCCACGGAACCGCAGTTGCTGTCAAAGATCATCACCCTCGCCAAACTCGCCGAGAGCAACAAAGACGCTCAACGCCTCATCGCGCAAGGCGGAGTGCTGGTGGATGAAGTGAAGGTCGATTCGACGCGCCACGCACTGGACTCATCCGCGGGCAAGTCGTACGTGTTGAAGGTAGGGAAGCGGCGGTTCGCGAAGATCGTGTTTGGGTGAGAAGAGAGCGGCGAAGTGGTACGTCTGGTGGTACGCTCAGACGTACCATGGCTCGTTCCGCTCGCCGCTTTCGCCTCGATACCGATATCAAGCCTGTTTCGGAGTTTCGCGCCAACGCTGCTGAGCTCATCGAGCAGATGCGCACGAGCGGTCGCCCGCTTGTGCTGACACAACGCGGACATTCAGCAGCGGTCGTGCTCGACGTCGCAGAATACGAACAGCTCGTCGATGAAATCGAATTGCTGCGTGACGTGAGCACCGCGGTCAAACAGATCGAACGCGGCCAGACGATGTCGAACCGCGGTGCGAAGGCTGAGCTGCGGAGACGCTTACGTCGTTGAGAGTGCGCTGGACCGCGCTCGCGATCGATCGCGCGGAGGAAGAGGCTGCGTTCATCGCGACGGATAAACCAGACGCCGCACTCCGATGGCTCGATGGGTTGTTCGACGCCGTCGACGATCTCGCAAGTTTCCCCGATTCCGGTCGCATCGTTCCCGAGATCGGACTGCCGAATTTTCGTGAATTGATTTACCGCCGCGCGCATCGCGTCGTCTATCGCCGCGATGCATCGATCGTCTGGATTCTCACGGTGCGCCGGTGCAAGCGACCGCTCGACGTCGGCGAGGTGTTGCCATAAAAACGGCGGGCTTTCGCCCGCCGTTTCTTCTCGCAATGAGCGCTCTTCTTACTTGTAGCGCACGGGGATCGTCAGCGTGGTGCTGGTGCCGTCGGCGGTGCCTTTGAACTTGATTGTGCCGGTGGTGTTTTTGAGATCGCCGTAGGCGGTGACGCGCACGGTGCCGGTGTTGTTGAGGATGTCGACGACCGAGGCGGCGTCGAGGAGGGTCAGGGTCACGGTCTCGCCGAACTCGCCGCGGGCGAGGACGCGGAAGTAGTTCGGGAAGAGCGAGGTCTGGATGTCGAGCGGCGCGTCAAGGACGCCGTCGTGATTCGCATCGGTGATATCGACCGTTCCGTCTTCATCGATGTCGACGCCGAGGAACTCGATGACGATGTCTTCGCGGGTGCGAACCGCGGGCACGAACGACGGATCGCCCGACGCGTTGTTGATCACACTGCCGTACGCGATGATGCTGCCCGTCTCGACACGCGCGTACACCGTATCGTTGTTCTGCGCCGTCGCGCCTAAGAACGACTCGATGCCATTGTTGTACTGCACCTGCTCGCCGAGCGCGTAACGCACCGTCTTCGACGTTGCGACCGTGCCGTCGGCGCGCACCAGCTCCCACTTCACATCCGTTGCATCGACGGCGAACACGCCGAAGTTGAACCGTGCGGCGGATGCATTCGACGGCGACGCGAGCGTGATGATGTCGCCCGCATTCGAATCCGCCGAGACAACGTACGACGGGATGTCCTGACCGAACTCGCCGGCCGCCGACGCGTTGAACGTACGCGACGTCACCGCGAGCGAGCGCGCGTCTTTATCTTCGGCTTCGATCGTGATCGCGCCGGTGCCCGACTCCACACCGAACTTCGTCTTCACGACATCGGCGATCGACACCGTCTCGCGTGCCGCGAGCGTCACACTCACCGGTGCGCTCACGCTCTTGCCCTGGTGCAGCGTGAGCGAAAGCGTCATCGCACGCGGTGCAGACGAATGCAGAGTCAATTCGCTCTGCCACTGACTGTTGTTCGCGCCCGCGCCGGTGCCTGCTGCCGGCACGACAATCGTGGCTGCGCTTGCGAGGACGGGCAGCATCGCGATTGCGGCTGCGGAAAGAATGTTCTTGATCTTCATGGGGTGTTGCCTCCTTCGAGTAAGTACCGCGGTTGTTGCCATTGGTACGGGAGGAAGCGAAATGTTGTCTAAAAATAATGCCAAGTAATTGTTGATGAAAAATGATGGCAGGTGGGCGCTGATGGTACGGATCACCGCGTGTTTCCGTCCAATGGCATACACTCCGCCGCGCTATGCCGATTCCTCTGCTCGACCTGAAACAGCAATACGCCACCATCCGCGACGAAGCGTTGCGCGTCACCGCGGAGATCTACGAATCCCAGCTTTTCATCCTCGGCAAACGCGTCGAAGAATTCGAACGCGACTTCGCCGCGTACTGCCACAGCAAACACGCCGTCGGCGTCTCGTCCGGCACCGATGCGCTGCTCGAAGCGTTGATGGTTCTCGGCATCGGACCCGGCGATGAAGTGATCGTTCCCGCGTATTCGTTTTTCGCCACCGCCGGCGTCGTCTCGCGACTCGGCGCGGTGCCGGTGTTCGTCGACATCGACCTCACCGACTACAACATCGACCCGACGCTCATCGACGAGAAGATCACCAGCCGCACGAAAGCGATCATGCCCGTGCATCTGTATGGACAGTGCGCGCCGATGACCGAGATCAACGCGATCGCAAAGCGTCGCAACATTCCGGTGATCGAAGATGCGGCGCAGGCCGTCGGATCCGAGTACGACGGCAAGCGTGCCGGCGCGCTCGGCATGATGGGATGTTTCTCATTCTTCCCTTCGAAGAACCTCGGCGCATTCGGCGATGCCGGTGCCATCACCGCGCAGGACGACGAGCTCGCGCAGCGACTCATCGACTTCCGCGTGCACGGCATGCGGCCGAAATATTTTCATCACTACGTCGGCGGCAACTTCCGCATCGATGCGCTGCAGGCCGCGATGCTGCACATCAAACTCCCGCATCTCGAGACGTGGCACGAAGGACGTCGTCCCACCGCCGATATATACACACGACTCTTCGCCGACGCGAACGTCTGTGAGCGCGTTGTGTTGCCGCGCGAGCTCGACGGCCGCCGCCACATCTATAACCAGTACATCGTGCGCTTCGAAAACCGCGACACGCGCGAGCGCGTCATGAATCATCTGAAGAGCGTGAGCATCGGCTGCGAGGTTTATTACCCGCTGACGCTCCCGCAGCAGAAATGCTTCGCCGACCTTCCCGCCGCGAAACAGAAGTTCCCGAACTCCGAGCTCGCCGCGGACACCACGCTCGCGATTCCGATCTATCCGGACTTGACGGAGGAGCAGATCGGAGCAGTGGTGAGGGAGATCGCGAACAGCCTGTAGTCGGTAGTCGGTAGTCGGTAGTCGGTTGTCGGGAGAGACGAAGGCGAGCTCGGGCGAGTGTGCGCGAGTTTCGCATTGGCTCTTCTGCAGCTGTGAATGACGGTTGTTCGGTTCTCCCGACAACCGTCAACCGCCAACCGACAACCAGACCATGATTCCCCTCCGCCACACCCACGCCCTGCAAACTCACACCGGCGTCAATCGCGCGCTGGTTGCGGCGAACGTCGTCGTCTTCTTCGGCCAGATCCTGCTTGGACCGACGACCGAACGCGTCATTCAGACCTTCGGCTACATCCCTGTGCGATTTCTCCATCCCGGCGCGTATTCGTATGCGCCGTGGGAAGTGGCGATCACCCTCGTCAGCTCCCTCTTTCTGCACGGCGGTTTCGTGCATCTCATCGGCAACCTCATTTATCTCTGGGTCTTCGGCGGGGCGATCGAAGAGGCGATGGGGCATGTGCGCTTCTTCTTTTTCTATCTCGCGTGCGGTGCGATGGGCAGCCTCACGCACACGATCTTCTTTCCGACCTCCACGATTCCCTCGATCGGCGCGTCGGGCAGCATCGCCGGATTGTTAGGCGCGTTCCTGATCCTGCGACCGCATGCGCGCATCGTGACGTTGTTCCCGCTCGTCGTGTACTGGGCGATGGCGGAGATTCCGGCGATCCTCTTTCTGCCCGTGTGGTTCGGCATGCAGTTCTTCAACGGCTTCCTCTCGATTCAGGCCGCGCGCGGCACGCAGGAAGTGGCGGGCATCGCGTGGTGGGCGCACGTCGGCGGCTTCGTCTTCGGCATGGCTGTGGCCGCGATCGTCAGAGCGACTGCAAAGGCGGGTGCGAAGCAGGTAAAGCCGCGGGAAGATATGATCCCGCCGTCATGACCATCGCTTCCACTGAGGCTCCGCCAACGAGCCAGCTCCAGAAATTGCTCGATCGCATCGCCTCGCGCGAGGCGGTCATCGGCGTTGTCGGTCTCGGATACGTCGGCCTTCCGCTCGTCCTCATCTATGAAGAAGCCGGCTTTCCGGTGATCGGGTTCGACGTCGATCCGGAAAAAGCGAAACGCCTCGCTGCCGGAGACTCGTACATCCGTCACATCGGTCCCGACCGCGTGCGCAAGGCGTTCGTCGGAGGCAACGCGAAGGCCGTTGCCGATTTTTCGAACCTCAGCGAGTGTGACGCGATCCTCGTCTGCGTTCCGACGCCTCTCGGCAAGCATCGCGAGCCCGATCTCAAATACGTGCGCATGACCGCCGAGACCATCGCCGAGCACCTGCGTCCCGGACAACTGATCGTGCTCGAGTCGACCACGTATCCCGGCACCACGCGCGAAGAACTGCTCACGCGGTTCGAAGCGAAAGGGCTGCGCTGCGGCACCGACTACTTCCTCGCGTTCTCGCCGGAGCGCGAAGACCCGGGCAACGAGAAGTTCAACACCAAGAACATCACGAAGATCGTCGGCGGAATTGATCCGCCGTCGCTGCAGGCCGCGACCGCGATGTACGGCGCCGCGATCGATCAGGTCTATCCCGTCTCCTCGACCGAAGTCGCCGAAGCCGGCAAGCTCCTCGAGAACATTTTCCGCGCCGTGAACATCGCCCTCGTGAACGAGATGAAAGTCATCTTCGATCGCATGGGCATCAACGTGTGGGAAGTCATCGAAGCCGCAAAAACGAAACCGTTCGGCTTCATGCCGTTCTATCCCGGCCCGGGACTCGGCGGGCATTGCATTCCG
>JBQCJC010000031.1:0-13415 GCA_051953135.1 Thermoanaerobaculia bacterium
ATGTCGTGTGGGCGAACGGGATAACTGAAGTAGTAGCCCTGCACTTCGCGGCATCCTGCTTCGAGTAAGAAGTCGAGCTGGTCGCGACGCTCGACGCCTTCAGCGACGACGCGCAGACCCAATCCGTTTGCGAGTTGCACGACGGAGCTCACGATCGCCGCGTCTTCGAATTTGTCCGGCAGATCGGCGACGAAGCTGCGATCGATCTTCAGCGCGTCGATCGGAAAGCGCTTGAGATATGCGAGCGACGAATGACCGGTGCCGAAGTCGTCGATCGCGATGGCAACACCGAGCTTGCGCAGTTGCGTGAGCGTCGACATCGTGAGCTCGACATCTTCCATCGCCACGGTCTCAGTGATCTCGAGCTCCAACGCCTCAGGACGCAGCTCTGCTTGCGCGAGCGCGTCCTGCACGGCAGCGAGCAGCAAGGGATCGCGGAACTGGCGCGCGGAGATGTTGACCGCGACGCGAAAGTGCGGATGACCGATGTCCTGGAATCGCTTCGCTTCACGGCAGGCAACGCGCAGGACCCACTCGCCGATCGGCAGAATCAATCCACGCTCTTCCGCGACGCGAATGAAACTCTCCGGCAGGATCATGCCGCGCTGCGGGTGTTTCCAGCGCAGCAGCGCCTCCATGCCCACGACCTGCATCGACTCCGTTTCGATCTGCGGCTGATACAGCAGCTCGAACTCGCCCGCTTCGAGCGCGTGATGCAATCCGTTCTCGACGGCCATGCGCTCGTGCGTCGAGAGACTCAGCTCGCGCGTCGACATCTGATACGTGTTGCGTCCTTCGGACTTCGCGCGATACATCGCGGTGTCGGCGTTCTTGAGCAGCGTCTCCGCATCTTCGCCATCATCGGGAAACGTGGTGATCCCGATCGACGTGGTGACGTAGAGACGATGTCCGTTGACGTCGATCGGCTCCGCGAGCGTGCGCAGAACTTTCTCCGCGACGAGCGCCGCATCCTCGCGACGCGTGATCTCCTGCAGCACGATCGTGAATTCATCGCCGCCGACGCGCGCGACGGTATCGCCTTCGCGAAGTGCATCCTTCAGTCGCTTCGCAACGACGCGCAGCAGAGCATCGCCGACCGAATGCCCGAGGGAATCGTTGACGATCTTGAAATGATCGAGATCGAGGAACAGCACCGCCACGAGCGTCTGCCGTCGCTGCGCGAGTGCGACCGCGAGCGAGAGATGCTCGTGGAACAGCCGCCGATTCGCGAGACCGGTGAGCGCGTCGTGATACGCCTGATACTCGATTTGCTGCTCGACGCGTTTGCGCTCGGTGATGTCGCGAACGAGTGCGACGACGCCGATGATGTTGTCGTCGGCATCGCGATACGGCCGGTACACCGACGACACCCAGCCCTGCTTCTCCGTCTGCGGGATGAAGTAATGCAGATCGGGAGACGACACGGTCTCGCCGCGCAACGCGCGATGGAGCATTTCGTCGACGCCCTGCTCGACGAGGTGCGGGAACGCTTCCGCGGCGAGGCGGCCGAGAACTTCGCGCTCGGTCACGCCGGTGAGCTCCTCCATGTAGCGATTCCAGAGCACGTACCGCAATTCGCGGTCGTACACGATGATGCCTTCGCCCGCGTTGTCGATGATGTCCGACGCGAAGCGATTCGCCTCGCTGCGCTTGTGCGCCGCGCGAATCACGATGATCTGCCGCGCGACAAAGGCAATGGCAATCACAATCGCCGCGGTGGCGATGATGAACGGGACCGGCTCCATGGTGCTGCCCGCAGTCTCGTCAACGCCGCGAGTCCGCGCAAGCAAAAGTTTGTGGCAGGATGCAATTGTGGGAAATTCGTACTGCGATGTTGCGCCCGGCCATCCGTTTCATGGCCCGTATCACGATTCCGAATACGGGTTTCCGATTCGCGACGATGACCGGCTCTTCGAGCGCCTGGTTCTGGAAATCAATCAGGCCTGCTTGTCGTGGCTGACGATTCTCAAGAAGCGCGAGTCCTTCGTCGAAGCGTTCGACAACTTCTCACTCGAGCGTGTGTCGCGTTACGACGCGCGCAAACGCGCGAAGCTGCTGGAGAACGAAGGCATCATTCGCAATCGATTGAAAGTCGATGCAGCGATTGAGAACGCGAAGCGCATTCTCGCGATTCGCAAAGAGCACGGCTCGTTCGCGCAGTGGCTCGATGCACATCATCCGCGCGAGAAAGCGGATTGGGTGAAGTTGTTCAAGAAGACATTCGTCTTCACCGGCGGCGAGATCACGGGCGAGTTTCTTTTGTCGACGGGCTATCTCCCGGGCGCGCACACCGAAGACTGTCCGGTGTACAAGAAGGTGATTCGCGCACGCGCACCGTGGACCCGCTAAAACGTGGAGCGGCGGGCTCTCAGCCCGCCGGAAATCTGCTCCATCTCCGTCATCAATCGGCCGGCTGAGAGCCTGCCGCTCCACTTAGAGCCGCATCATCCCCGCGTACAGCGAATGAAAGTGATGCACGCCGTTCTCGCGCTTCGGTGAGAAGCGTCCGGCGTCGTACGTCGACGAGCGCAATCCTCGCTGCACCGCTTCGCAGATGTCGATGTCTTCGATCTGAATCTCGTCGCTGAACTGCACGGTCTCGTCGATCTGCTGCTTCACCGAGTCCGGATCCTTGAAGTACCAGTCGAACAGGGTCGCGGTACGGCCGTGGCCGAGAGGCAGGATGAGATTCGTCGAGTAGTTGTCGGGATACACGTTGAGCATGAGATTCGGAAAGATCCAAAAGTAGCGAACCTCATCCTCGCCACCCGCGGTGCGAATGCGCTCGGGACGTTTCGTCGGCGCGAATTGAATCGAGTACGCACGCTTCGTCTCGGTGCGGTAGTTCGGGTAATCGAGTTCGCGAAACAAACCGGGATGCACGATCGGGATGTGGTAACCCTCGAGATAGTTGTCGACGTAAACCTTCCAATTGCACTCGAGCTCCCATACTTTGCGATGCGCGAGACGGAAGCCGCTGTAGTCGTGCTTCGGCATGTCGGCGAGCAGTTCGCCGAGAAATGCCACGAGCGATTCGGCATTGGGATCGAGATTCACGAACAGCAGGTCGTTCCATGTCTCGATGCGGAACTGCGGCAAACGGCATGACGCTTTGTCGAAGTTCTGCACGCCGTCGAATTCCGGCGTCGTCGCGAGTTTGCCGTCGAGCGAATACGTCCACCCGTGATAGCCGCACTGCAACACGGGACGTTTGCCCTCGCCTTTCGCGATCGGGCCGGCGCGATGACGGCACACGTTCGACATCGCGCGTACTTCGTCATCGTTGCCGCGCACGACGAGAATCGGTTCGTTCGCGACGATGGTCGTGAAGAACTGTCCCGGCTCGCGCACCTGCGACAGGTGTCCGACGAGTTGCCACGTGCGCGCGAAGATGTTGCGCTGCTCGTCATCGAGAATTTGCGCATCGAAATAGAAGCGCGACGGAAGAGTCGAAGCGTGTTCGAGGCGAGGATCGATCATGTGGTCTTGCGATTGCGTCTGAAGATGAAGAACACCGGCGCGCTCAGCACGAGCAAGCCGACGGAGAACAGACTATTGCGCGTGTCGCTGGCGACCGCGCCGATGAGAAAAGCGATCGAGGCCACGATCGCGAGGATGGTCGTGAACGGATGTCCCCACGCGCGATACGGGCGCGGCGCATCGGGCTCGCGACGACGCAACACCAGCAGCGTGATGAACGAGAGCGTGTAATTCGCGACGAAGAAGAATGCGAGCTTCGCGATCACTTCTTCGAATGTGCCGGTGACGATGAATCCGGCCGCGAGGAGACTGCTGATGAGCAGCGCGACGTCGGGCGTGCCGCCGCGATTCACATCGCCGGCCGCGCGCCAGAACAAACGATCCTTCGCCATCGCGTAGAGCACACGCGGCGCCATCAACACGTTCGAGCTGACCGCGCTGAGCAGAATCAACACGCCGAAGCCGCGCAGGACGTTCGCGCCGCGCATGCCGAAGAGTCGCTCGACGACGACGCCCGCGGCGAGATCACTGCCGGCGATCGTCGGCAGCGAGACGACCCGCAGGAACGCGATGTTGATGAGGATGTAGATGATCGCGATCGTCGCCACGCCGCTGAGCATCGCTCGCGGAATCGCTTTGCCGTGATCTTTCACTTCCTCCGAAAAGTAGATGACCGCGGACCAGCCGTCGTAGGTGTAGATGACCGACTGCAGCGCGAGGATGAATGCGAAGAGCAGTGACGACTCGCGATCGAGCGTGAGTGCGGTGGGATCGGATGGCGAGCGCGTGCCGAGCCAGAAGCACGCGGCGATGAAGAAGAGCAACGCGAGCGCTTTGATGACGCTGGTGACGTTCTGCACCGCGCCGCCCGCGCGGACGCCGAGCCATTGAATGATCGTGAAGACGGCGACGACCGCGAGTGCGACGACCTGGCCGGTGCGGAACTCGGGGAAGAGTCCGACGGTGTATCCGCCGAGTGCGATGGCTACGGCGGCGGTGGTGCCGCAGGTGGAGATCCAGTCGCTCCAGCCGACGACGAAGCCGGCGTAGTCGCCGAGTCCGCGTCGCACGAAAACGTATTGCCCGCCGGATCGTGGAACGAGCGTGCCGAGCTCCGCGAGCGCGTTGGCGCCGAGGAACGCGTAGAACGCGCCGACGACCCAGACGAGCACGAAGGGTCCGATGGTCTGGAGGTGCTCGGCGACGACACCGGGAGTGCGGAGAATGCCGGCGCCGACGGCGTTGCCGATGGTGACGGCGAGGCCGAAGCCAACGCCGAGGACGGCGAGGAGATTGCCGCGGGCCGGTACGCGCTCGGACATGAAGTGCGCGCAGTCTAGCAGGCGCGTGTGGAGTGCGGCAGCGCGAGCTGCCGCTTTCGAAAAAGCGGTGGCTTGCGCCACCGCACTCCGAAGCTACTCCGCGTCTTTGATGGTCACGGGGCCGTTCGTCGTCGACAGGCGCACGTTCGCGGGGCCGCGACCGAACTCGATCTTTCGCGGCGCGTTCCATGGGGATTCATCGTCCATGCGCGGGCAATCGTCCGCTCTGCACGCGACCGGGCCACGGCCATTCGTCTCGACCGACACGAGCGAGCCGTAGTTGCGCGGGATCTTCACCGTCAGCGGACCGTTCTTCGTCGACGCATCGAGATCGCCGCTCCAGCCGTTGCCGTCGAGACTCACGGAAAGCGGGCCGTTGTTCGCGCGCACTTTCAACGTACCGCTGCTGCCGCTCACACTGATCGGACCGTTGTGCGTTTCGGCGTTCACGTTGCCACTCACGTTCTTCAGCGACAGCGGACCATTCTGCGCGTGCGCTTCGATCGTGCCGTCGACGTCGCGCACGGCAATCGGTCCGTTCGTGGTCTCGACATCGACCGAGCCGCCGCGCGGCATCGTAATCTTGTACGTCACGGTCCACTTCGACGTCGTCGATGGTCCGTACGATTTCACCTCGCCGTTCTCGACCGCGACACGAATCTGCGCGAGATCCGACTGATTCGCCGCGGCTTTGCAAACGCGAACCGTGTAGCTCGATCCGCTGCCGCCTTCGACGCTGATCGGCGCGTTGCGCGCGGCGGCTTTGAGCGAGCGCAGCGCGCCCGCGTCGATGGTTTGTTCTTCGATGTACGCGTCGTGATCATCGAAGCGGAAGTTGTGTGCGTTGCAGCGATCTCCATCCCATCCGTGCGCGAATGCAGTGGTCGCAGTCGCAAGAGCCAGTGCCAGCGTCAGGCGTCGCATCATGAGAATCCCCTTTCGTTCGTCGGGATAGACGCCGCGCCGCGCACGCGGTTAGGACGGTAGGATGTACGGCACCAATCGTTCACAGGAGAACCTGCATGCGAGCCACTGTTGCCTTGCTGCTGTTGATTGCCACTCGGGCGTTCGCCGCAAACTGGTACGACGCGTATCAGAAAGGCGTGCGTCTCATCGGCGAAGGTCAGGCGGTGGCGGCGAAGACGTCGCTCGAGGAAGCGCTTGCCGCACGCGGCGAGGAAGGTCTGCAGATTCCGGCGCGTCCGCAGCAGTATCTCGATTACCTGCCGCATCTCTATCTCGCGATCGCGAATCAGATGAGCGGCGACATGGAGCGCGCACGCAAAGAGCTCGCGCTCGCGGAAACGTCCGGCATGGCCGCGAAGAGTGAAGTCGGGCATCCGCTGCTCGTCGCGTATCAACTGCTGCTGCGCGGCGACACGCCGGGCTACACGAACTACGCGCGCAGAAAGCCGGTGCTCACCGATGCGGAGTTTCGGACACTGCGCAACGACGTGCTCGCGAAGTGCGAGCTGCCGGCAGACACGCCGCTGAAGAATGCGCCGTGGTATGCGAACTACGAGCTCGGTCTGGAGTTGGAGCGCAAAGGCGATTACCCGCGCGCACTGACGCACCTGATCGACGCGGTGGCCGCGCGTCCGAATCCGCAGAAGCAGGCGCGCATGTACGGAATGTGGCTCATCGACTACTACCCGTACTTTCACATCGCGCGCTCGCACGTGCGTCTGCAGAACTGGGAGTGTGCGAAGAACGCGCTCGACATCTCGCAGAGGCTCGGCGAAGTGCCAAATGGCTCGGCGGAGATGAACGAGCTGTTGTCGTTGCAGCGCGAAACCGAGCAGAAGCTCGCGAAGTGACAGGGGCCCTCGGCTTCGCCGCGCTCCGCTCGGGATGACAGGGGGTTATCCGCCGAGATACGCCTTCTTGATGCGATCGCTCGCCAGCAGCGCCTTCGTCGAATCGGTCGCGGTGATGCGGCCTGTTTCCATGACGTAGCCGCGATGCGCGGTCACGAGCGCCATGTGCGCGTTCTGTTCGACGAGGAGGATCGTCGTGCCTTCCGCGTTGATCTCGCGGATGACGCGGAAGATCGTCTGCACCATCTGCGGCGCGAGTCCGAGCGACGGCTCGTCGAGCAGCAACACGGTCGGCTTCGACATCAGCGCGCGCGAGATCGCGAGCATCTGCTGTTCGCCGCCGCTGAGCGTTCCGGCGTTCTGCTTGATGCGCTCTTTCAGCACAGGAAAGAGCGAGAAGATGCGGTCGTACTCCGCTTTCGCGATCTTGTCTTTGCGCAGATACGCGCCGAGCTCCAGGTTGTCCTGCACCGTGAGATTCGAAAAGATCCCGCGGCCTTCCGGCACGTGCGAGATGCCGCGCGCGGTGATGATGTGCGGTTTGACGCCGGTGATCTCCGCGCCGTTGAAGTGCACGTGGCCCTTCTTCGGCTTGAGCAGACCGGAGATCGTGCGCAGCGTGGTCGTCTTGCCCGCGCCGTTGGCGCCGATGAGCGTGACGATCTCGCCTTTTTGCACTTCGAGATCGATTCCGTGCAGCGCCGGGATCGTGCCGTAGCCGACTTCGACGCCCTGAATGGAAAGCAGCGAGGTCATAGTTCTGCGTGCTCCGCCGGCTCGCCGAGGTAGGCCTCGATGACCGCGTCGTTGGAGCGGATCTCGTCGGGATTGCCCATCGCGATCGTCTTGCCGAAATTCAGCACGACGATGCGCTCGCAGATGCCCATGACGAGCTCCATGTTGTGCTCGATGAGAAGAATCGCGACGCCGAACGTGTCGCGGATGTTGTGAATCGTCTCCATCAGCGCGAGCGTCTCGGAATCGTTGAGACCCGCGGCCGGCTCGTCGAGCAGCAGGAGCTTCGGACGCGCCGCCAGTGCGCGCGCGATCTCCAGTCGTCGCTGATCGCCGTACGGAAGGTTCTTCGCGTAGTCGTTCATCCGACGCTTGAGGCCGAAGATGTCGAGCAGCTTTTCGGCTTCGACCTCCGCCTGATCTTCCGCATCACGAAAGCGATTCGTGTGCAGCACCGCCGAGGTGCCGGAATACTTGTAGTGGATGTGGCCACCGATCTTGACGTTGTCGAGAACGGTGAGGTCTTTGAACAGACGAATGTTCTGAAACGTGCGCGCGACGCCGAGTCCCGTGATGTGGAACGGCTTGAGATCGCGCGTCGAAACGCCGCCGATGCGAATCTCGCCGTCGGTCGGTTTGTACACGCCCGTGAGCATGTTGAAGATCGTCGTCTTGCCGGCGCCGTTCGGACCGATGAGGCCGAGCAGTTCATGCGGACGCACGCTGAGATTGAAATTCGAGACGGCCGTGAGTCCGCCGAATCGAATGGTGACGGCTTTCGCCTCGAGGAGAATGTCGTCGTTGGCCATCATCTATCTCACGGGAGGCGCGGCATCGCGATCGAGCTTATTCTGGTTGTCGTCGCGCGTTTCCGTCGGAATGCGATCCTTGCGGCCCGGGAAGAACTCCCAGATCTCGCGACGGCCGAAGAGGCCCTGCGGACGCGTGCGCATCAGCACGATGAGCATGATCGAGTAGATGACCATGCGCGGATCGCGCTTGAGAATCTCGGGGGCGGTTGCCGGCACGAGCTCTTTCACGTAGCGCAGACCTTCGGGCAGGATCGTGAGCACGACGGCGGCGATGACCGAGCCAGTGATCGATCCGAGTCCGCCGAGAACCACCATGGCCACGACGTCGAAGGACTTCACGAACGTGAACATCCCGGGGTTGAGGTACATCATGAAGTGGCCGAAGAGCGCGCCCGCGACACCCGCGAGCGACGAGCCGATCACGAATGCCTTCACCTTGTAGCGCGTCGTGTTCACACCCATCGCCTCGGCCGCGATCTCGTCTTCGCGCACCGCGAGGAACGCGCGACCGACGCTCGACATCACCAAACGATGCGAGATCAAGATCGTGAGTCCGGCGAAGAAGTACACCCAGAAGAAATTGCTCCAGCCCGCGATGCCGGTGAGGCCGCGCGCGGCGCCGATCTCTTCGATGTTGAGAATGAGCACGCGAATGATCTCGCCGAATCCGAGCGTGACGATCGCGAGGTAATCACCGCGCAGTCGCAACGACGGCAAGCCGACGATGTAGCCGCAGATCGCGGCCGCGAGTGCGCCGGCGAGCACGGCGATGATCAGGAAGATGCTCTGCCAGAAGATCGCCTGCGCGCTGCCGTCCGGGAACTTCGCGACGTACGGCATGAAGTAGCGCGTCGAGAGAAACGCGGCGCTGTACGAGCCGACGGCCATGAAGCCCGCGTGGCCGAGAGAGAACTGGCCCGCGTGACCGTTGATGATGTTGAGCGACACCGCGAGCGCGATGTTGATGCCCATCAGAATGATGATGCGGCTCGGATAGCGCGTCCACGGCAGGTATGCGCCCGCGTATTCGAGTGCGACCCACAGGCCATACAGCACGGCCACATAGAGAACGAACAGCACGAGATCCCGAAGCCACCAGGTCCGTGGCAGCATCAGACTTTCTCCGGCGTGTACTTCCCGAACAGACCACTCGGGCGGAACAGAAGCATGACGACGAGGATCACGAACGCGATCGCTTCACGGTAGCTCGAGAACTGCGAGCCGCCGACGAACGCTTCGAGAATGCCGATGATCAATCCGCCGATCACGGCGCCCGGCACATTGCCGATGCCGCCGAGCACCGCGGCGACGAACGCCTTGAGGCCCGGCATGATGCCCATCAGCGGCTCGATCTTCGGATACGAGAGTCCGTAGAGAATGCCGGCCACCGCGGCGAGCACGGAGCCGAGCACGAACGTCATCGAGATCACGCGATCGGTGGGAATGCCCATGAGCGATGCGGTCTCAAAGTTGAACGACACGGCGCGCATCGCGCGTCCGTACTTCGTGCCGTAGACGATGTACTGCAGCAGCGCCATGAACACGAGCGCCACGCCGAGCACGATGAGCTGATAGTTCGTGACCACCACTCCGCTCCACACGAAGACTTTCTTCTCGATCAGCGTCGGGAAGAATTTCGGATCGGGACCGAAGACGAGCTGACCGCCGTACTCGAGAAAGAACGAGACGCCGATTGCGGTAATCAGCGAGGCGATACGCGGTGCGTTCCGCAGAGGCCGATACGCGATGCGCTCGTTGAGGACTCCGAGGACGCCGCACGCGAGCATCGCCAGCAGCATCGCCAGACCCGCGTTCACGACCGGCATGTCCGGATTGTTCTTCGCAAGGTAGTTGCCGCTGTAATAGCCGACGAACGAGCCGATCATGACGACGTCGCCATGCGCGAAGTTGATGAGTTTCAGGATGCCGTACACCATGGTGTACCCGAGCGCGATCAAGGCGTAGATCGAGCCGGAGGCAACCCCGTTCAACAGGTTCTGAAGAAGAGTCTGCATGCAGGCGAAAAAAAGGTCCGGCGAAAACTACTCGCCGGACCGGGAGGTGTAAAGGCGAAATGCTCGAAACGGCGTGTCGTTATTGAGACGACGTCGCGCTCTGCGAAGCGGTGGTGTCGGTGGACGTCGCGGCTGCGCCGCCAGCGGGTGCGGACGGATCGACAGCGGCTTTCAGCACGGTCTGACCGTTCTTGATCTCGAGCACGACGAGCTTCTTGCCGATCGGGTTGCGATCCGGACCGAGCGTGATGTTGCCGGTCACGCCGGCGAAGTCTTTCGTTGCGGCGATCGCATCGCGCAGCTTCGCGCCATCGGTCGTGCCGGCGCGCTTGATGGCGTCGGCGAGCACGCGCGCGGAGTCATACGCGAGCGCGGCCAGCGAGTCCGGTTTCGCGCCGTACTTTTCCTGATACTTCTGCACGAACTGCTGCACGGCCGGAGCGGGATCGTCGACGTGGTAGTGGTTCGAGTAGAAGCAGCCTTCGAGTGCCTTGCCGCCGATCTCGATGAGCTTCGGCGATTCCCAGCCGTCGCCGCCGGCGAGCGGCTGCTTCATGCCGAGGTCGCGCGCCTGGATGGCGATCTGACCGATGTCGTTGTAGTAACCCGGAACGAAGATCACCTGCGGGTTCGCCGCTTTGATCGCGGTGAGCTGCGCGCGGAAATCGCTGTCGCCCTGCGCGTAGCTCTGCTCGACCACGATCTTGCCGCCGTTCGCGAGGAACGTCTTCTTGAAGTTCGCGGCGAGACCGGTGGAGTAATCGCTCTTCACGTCGACGAGGATTGCGGCGCTCTTCATGCCGCCCTGCTTCGACAGGTAATTCGCCATCGCATCGCCCTGATACGGGTCGATGAAGCACATGCGGAAGATGTAGTCGCCGATCGCGGTGACGCGCTCGTTGGTCGACGACGGAGTGATCATCGGCACTTTGTTCGACTGGCAGATCGGCGCCGCCGCGAGCGATGCCGACGATGCGACTTCGCCGAGAACCGCGATGACGTTGTTCTGCGAGATCAGCTTCGTGACGGCCGTTGCCGCTTCTTCGGACTTCGACTGATCGTCTTCCGTCTTCACGGCGATCTTGCGGTTGTTCACGCCGCCCGCGGCATTGATCTCTTCGACCGCGAGCATGATGCCGTTGTGCGTCGACTGGCCGAACGTGGCCTGGCCGCCGGTGAGCGAACCGTATTCACCGACGAGAATCTCGCCGGTCTCACCAGCGCTCGAGCTCGTGGCAGAGGGCTCGGTCTTCGGCGGGCAACCGATGAGCGCGAGGGAAAGAAGGGCCGTGCCCAGGGCAATCCATGTTTTTTTCATGGGACTCCATCCATTTCTTGGTTTGCTTGCAGGTCTGAGTCGCGGATTCTACCGTCAGGCCATGGGCATACGCGAGGGTGATGCGCGACCGCCGCGCCGGTCACGCGGAATGTCACGAGCGGCGCATGGCCAAACAATGAGCGGCGTGCATGCAGCTCAGAGATTCACCCACACCGATTTCGTCTGCGTGTATTTCTCGAGCGCGTCGCGTCCCTGATCGCGGCCGAAGCCCGATTCCTTGAAGCCGCCGAACGGCAGGGCGGGATCGTAGAGGTTGTACGTGTTCACCCAGACCGTGCCGGCCTTCAGCGCGCGCGCGATGCGATGCGCTTTCGACACGTCTTTCGTCCACACCGCGGCCGCGAGTCCGTACACCGTGCTGTTGCCTTTCGCGATTGCGTCTTCCGCATCCTTGAATTTGATCGTCGCCAGCACCGGTCCGAAGATCTCTTCGCGCGCGATGCGATGTTCGGTCGTGACGTCATCGAAGATCGTCGGCTTGAGGAAGTAGCCTTTGCCCGTGCCGATGTCGGCGCGCTCGCCGCCGGCGATCAGCTTCGCGCCTTCGCTCTTACCCGTGTCGATGTACGAGAGCACCGTCTCCATCTGTTCTTTCGAAACGATCGCGCCGAGTCGCGTTTTCGGATGCAGCGGATCTCCGGCGACCATCTTGTTCGCGCGCTCGACGACTTTCGCCATCAACTCTTCATGCGCCGATTCCTCGACGAGCAATCGCGAGCCTGCCGCGCACACTTCGCCTTTGCCGTAGAAGATCGCGTTGAGCGCACCGCGTGCGGCGGCATCGAGATCGGAGTCCGCGAAGACGATGTTCGGCGATTTGCCGCCGAGCTCCAGCGCGACTTTCTTCAGCGTCTTCGCGGCGCGCGCCATCAAGCCCTTGCCGACTTCGGTCGAGCCGGTGAATGCGATCGCGTCAACGCCGGGATGATCGACCATCGCGTTGCCGACGACGCTCCCGCGTCCCGGAATGACGTTGAGTACACCCGCTGGAAGACCGCACTCTTTCGCGTATTCGGCAAACTTCAGCAGCGACAGCGATGTGTTCGATGCAGGCTTGATCACGACCGTGTTGCCGCATGCGAGCGCGGGCGCGATCTTCCACACCGCGAGCATCAGCGGAAAGTTCCACGGCGTGATCGCGCCGACGACGCCGACCGGCTCGCGCAGCGTGTACGTGAACGCGTTATCCGCGACCGGAATCGTTTCGCCGGTGACTTTGCCAGACCATCCGGCGAAGTAGTAGAGGCATTCGGCGGCAGCGGGCGTATCGACGAACTGCGATTCGAAAATCGGCTTGCCGTTGTCGAGCGTCTCGATGCGGCCGATCTCATCGGCGCGCGCCATGAGCATGTCGGCGATGCGCCACAAAATCTTCGCGCGGTCGCGCGGTTTCATCTTCTGCCACTCGGACCCCGGCTCCATCTGCGCGCGTGCGGCGTGCACGGCGGCATCGACGTCTTCGACACTCGCGGAGGCGACGTCGGTGATCTTCTCTTCGGTCGCGGGATTGATCGTTGCGAACGTCTCGCCGGAGCGCGCGTCGACGAATTCACCGTTGATGAAAAGCTTGTTCTGAATCGTGGAGTCGGTGGCGATTGCAGTCATGGGTGCGGATGCTACTCCACACGATAGACGTCAATCGAGCCGCCGATCGTCGTCACGTATTTCGCGTGCGAGCGATCGAAATAGTGGTCGTACGTTTCGCGCGTCCCGGGGCTGAAGCTGATGCGGTAAATCTGTTTGCTCACCGCGAACAAGCCTTTCGGCAGCGGCTCCGGCCGCGGCGCTTTGTAGATCTCGCCGCGCGCGCCGAACTCGTACGGAATGTTGCCGCCGCCGAAGTAGTGAACGCGTATGTGCTCGTTGCCGCTCCACACCGCAAGGCGATGGAGGTC
>JBQCJC010000032.1:0-25369 GCA_051953135.1 Thermoanaerobaculia bacterium
GGTTGCGATCGTCGACACGAATTGCGATCCGGAAGACATCGACTATGTCATCCCGGGCAATGACGACGCGATCCGCGCCATCCGCCTCTTCACGACCAAGATCGCTGATGCGTGCCTCGAGGGCTACAACCTCGCCGAGGAGAAGTTCATCGGCGCCGAGGACAAAGGCGACAGCGGCGAACCGATGGTTCCGGCCGAAGCCGGAGCTGCAGCAGAGCAGATGCAGGCCGCCCCGGCGGTCTGATCCCGAATCGACTTTCACCCGGAGGATGCGACGCGTTCCGTCGCATCCTCCCTGTTCTCTCCCGTGCCGCGATGCCCATCGCCGCACGCAATCCCCTCAAATCCAATTCGAGGTTTTGAAATGACGCAGATTACTGCAGCAATGGTCAAGGAACTGCGCGACTCCACCGGCGCCGGCATGATGGACGCCAAGAACGCGCTGACCGAGGCGCAGGGCAACATGGAAGAAGCGGTCAAGATCCTTCGCAAGAAGGGCCTCGCCGCCGCGGGCAAAAAGGCCGGCCGCATCACCGCGGAAGGCACGATCGTCGTGAGCACCGATGGCAAGACCGGCGCAATCGTCGAAGTGAACTGCGAGACCGATTTCGTCGGACGCAACGAGAACTTCGTGCGCTTCGCGAATGAAGTCGCGAAGGTCGTCGTGCAGAGCAAGGCCACCAGCGTCGAGCAGCTGCTCGCCGAGAACTGGCCGGGCACCGACGAGCCGGTGAGCCAGAAAGTGGCCGAGCAGATCGCGTCGATCAAGGAGAACATCTCCGTTCGCCGCTTCGCGCGTTACGAAGTCGCCGAGAACGGCACCTTCGGTTCGTACATCCATGGCGGCGGAAAGATCGGCGTGCTCGTCGAAGTCGTTGCGAACAGCGCTGCGGGCGCGTCGCACGCCGAGGAAGTGGCGAAGGACGTTGCGATGCACCTCGCCGCGGCCGAGCCGCGTTTCCTTCGTCGTGAAGACGTGACCGAGAAGGACCTCGAGACCGAGCGCGAGATCGCGCGCGACGCGGCGATCAAGTCCGGCAAGCCGGAGAACATCGTCGAGAAGATGGTCTCGGGCAAGATGGACAAGTTCTACGGCGAAGCGTGCCTGCTCGAGCAGACGTACATCAAGGACGACAAGCAGACGGTCACGCAGTATCTGCAGAGCCGCGGCAAGCAGGCCGGTTGCGAGCTCACCGTGACGCGCTTCACTCGCTACAAGCTCGGTGAAGGCATCGAGAAGAAGTCGGAAGACTTCGCGGCCGAAGTCGCGTCGTACATGAAGCAGTAAGCATCGAATCCGATTCGAAATCGAAAAAGGCGGCTCTCCGGAGCCGCCTTTTGTTTTTCTGCTATAAACCGCCTCGCATGTCTGACCCCAAGTTCAAACGCATTCTGCTCAAACTTTCTGGTGAAGCCCTGATGGGCGGACGTCGCAGCGGCATTGACGCCGATGTGCTCGCGGCGATCGCCGACGAGCTCGTGGAAGTGCACCAGTTAGGCGTGCAGATCGCGATCGTGATCGGCGGCGGCAACATCTTTCGCGGCGTGACCGGCGCAACACAAGGCATCGATCGCGTTGCAGGCGACCACATGGGCATGCTCGCAACGGTGATCAACGCGATCGCGTTGCAGGACGCGATGGAGCGTCGCAGCATCCCGACGCGCGTGACGACTGCGATCACGATGTCCGAAGTCGCCGAGCCGTTTCTGCGCCGCCGCGCGATTCGTCATCTCGAAAAGGGTCGCGTCGTGATCTGCGCCGCGGGCACAGGCAATCCGTTTTTCACGACTGACTCCGCTGCTGCATTGCGCGCCGCGGAACTGAAGTGCGACATCATCTTCAAAGCGACGAAGGTCGACGGCATTTACACGGCGGATCCGGAAAAAGATCCGAACGCGGTGCGTTTGCCGCACGTGACGTATCAACGTGTGCTCGCGGATCGTTTGCAGGTGATGGACGCCGCGGCGATCGACCTCGCGCGCGGCAGCGCGATTCCGATCTATATTTTCTCGATGCGCGAGAAGGGCAACATCAAGCGAGCATTGCTCGGCGAAGATGTCGGCTCGATCGTGGCGGACGAGATTTAGAGGATTTCAATTATGGCGATACAAGACGTAATCAAAGACGTGCAGCATCGCATGCACAGCTCGATCGAGTCTCTGAATCATCACTTCAAGACGTTGCGCACCGGCCGCGCGAATGCGGCGATGCTCGATTCAGTGCAGGTCGATTACTACGGCACGCCGACGCCGGTCGCGCAGGCCGCGAACATCAAGGTTCCGGAGCCCGCGCTGATCGTGATCGAGCCGTGGGATAAGTCGATGCTTTCTCCAATCGAGAAGGCAATCCGCAACGCGGACCTCGGCTTCAATCCCGCCTCCGATGGCAAAGTGATTCGCGTGCCGGTTCCCGCGCTCACGGAAGATCGTCGCAAGGATCTCGTGAAGAAGGCGCACGGCATGGCGGAGGAATCGCGCACCGCGATCCGCCAGGTGCGTCGCGATGGCAATGAGAAGCTGAAGAAGCTGCTCAAGGACAAGACGATCTCCGAGGACGATGAGAAGCGTGGGCTCGATGAGATTCAGAAGCTCACCGACAAGCACATCGACGAGGTCGCGAAGGTCCTGCAGGCCAAAGAGCAGGACATCATGGCGGTCTGATGGCCGCCGATATCGTCGTCATCGTCCCCGCCGCCGGAACGGGTAGTCGTTTCGGCGGCCAGATTCCCAAGCAGTTCCAGCAGCTCGCGGGCAAGCCGATCGTGCAGCACGTGATCGAGCGTTTTCTGCTCGATGATTCCGTTCTGCGCGTGGTCGTTCCGGTCGCCGAGGTTTTGCTGGCGGGCGTGAATAACAGCGAACGTGTGACGTTCGTCGCGGGCGGTGCGACGCGACAGCAGTCGGTGATTCGCGGTCTCGAAGAAGCTGGCGACGCGGAGCTCGTCGCGATTCACGATGCCGTGCGTCCGCTCTTCGCGATGGCGATGTTTCACTCGGTGATTGCCGCCGCGCGCGAGCACGGCGCGTCATTGCCGGTGGTGCCGGTCGCGGACACGATTCATGTGATGACGACGGATGCGACGGTGCAGGAGACGCTCGATCGCACGATGTTAGGCGCCGCGCAAACGCCGCAGTGTTTTCGCATTGATGTGATTCGCGATGTGATGGAGCGCGCGACGCGCGAAGGTCTCGACGGTACGGACGAAGCAGGACTCGCGGCAAAGTTCGGGTATCGCGTGCAGGGCGTTCCCGGCGATCCCCGCAATCTGAAGATCACGCTGCCGGAAGATCTGTTCATCGCGGAGTCGTATCTGCAGCAGTGGAACGCACAGGCATGATGCGCATCGGCCAGGGCATCGACGTTCATCCGTTCGATGCCGATCGTCCACTGATCCTCGGCGGCGTGCGCATCTCGGAAGCAGGCGGTCTCTCCGGTCATTCGGATGCGGATGCGGTGCTGCACGCGATCACAGACGCGTTGTTAGGCGCAGCCGGCGCGGGCGATATCGGTCATTACTTTCCGTCGACGGATGAGCGGTGGCGCGGCGCGGATTCATCGGTGTTCGTACGCGAGGCAAAGCGGATTCTCGATGAGCGCAACGCGGAGATCGCGAATATCGATGTGACGATCATCGCGCAGCAGCCGAAGCTTTCGCCGCATCGCGATGCGATGGTGTCGTCGATCGCACGAATTCTCGATTTGGCGGAAGGTCACGTGAACGTGAAGGCGACGACGACAGATCACCTCGGGTTCATCGGCCGCGGTGAGGGTCTGTGCGCGATGGCTGTGGTTTTGGTTTCCGATTAGGCGTCGTCTCTCTCAATCGACAACCAAAGCGATAGACTCCGCCCCGATGTCTGTCCGCGTTCGATTTGCTCCTTCTCCCACTGGCCACCTACACGTCGGCGGTGCGCGCACCGCGATCTTCAACTGGCTCTTCGCCAAGCACCATGGCGGCGAGTTTCTGATTCGCGTCGAAGACACCGATCAGGCGCGCGCCACTCGCGAGTCCGAGGAAATGGTCCTTGGCGATTTGCGCTGGCTTGCGCTTGATTGGGCCGAAGGTCCGGACGTCGGCGGGCCGCATGCGCCCTATCGTCAGAGCGAGCGGGTCGACATCTATCACCGCGCTGCGCAGGACCTCATGACGCGCGACGTCGCGTATCGCTGCTACTGCAGCGAAGAAGAGCTCGAAGCGAAACGCAAACAGGCCGAGGCGGATGGAAGACCGCCGCATTACGACCTCACTTGCTGGAACAATAAACGCGCCGAAGAAGGCAAACCCTTCGCGGTTCGCTTTCACGTTCCCGCCGATGGCGACGTCACGATTAACGACCTCATTCGCGGTGAGGTCACGTGGCGAAAAGAATCGTTAGGCGACTTCATCGTCGTGCGCTCTGACGGTCTTCCCACCTACAACTTCTCTGTCGTCATCGACGATCACGACATGGAGATCACCCACGTCATCCGCGCCGAAGAGCATCTCACCAACACTCATCGTCAGGTTCTGATCTATCGCGCGATGGGGTGGTCCGTCCCGCAATTCGCGCATGTTTCGCTCATCCTCGGCCAGGACCGCACGAAACTCTCCAAGCGTCATGGCGCGACTTCTGTCTCGGCGTACGCAGACGAAGGCTATCTCCCCGATGCCATGCTCAACTACCTCACGCTGCTCGGCTGGTCCTCGCCGGATGGTCTCGATGTTTTCTCGCGCGAGTACGCGATCACAAACTTCTCGCTCGATCGCGTGAATGCCGCCCCGGCGGTGTTCGATCCGCAGAAATTCGAATGGCTCAATGGCCAGTACATTCACGCGATGAGCGCGAACGAGCTCGCGCCGCTTACGCGTCCATTCTTCGACGCGCCGTGGCTCGAAGAAGGAATCGACGTCGTGAAAACCAGTGTGACGCGACTGACGCAATTCAAAGATGCGCTCGCGTTCGTGCTCGAGTTCACGCCGCCGGCGATCGAGCGTGAGTTCGCGGAGAAACTCGCGGACGATTTGCGCACACACGGCGCGCCGCGCGACGAGGCGAGTTACAAAGCGATGGTCGAACGGCTGAAAGTGTCGACCGGCGCGAAAGGCAAAGCGTTGTTCATGCCGCTGCGTCTCGCGATGACCGGCAGCGAGCATGGGCCTGAGCTCGTGCGCGTCATCCCGCTGTTGCAACACGCGAGCGAAGTGGATGAGCGCGTGTTGTCGCCGCTGGCGCGCGCCGAGAAGAGCCTGAACGTCTGACGCGCGAAAATGTAAGATCTGCGCAAAGGAGCCAGATCCCTTGCGCAGATCGATCGTGGTCGTTCTCTGTCTACTCGCTCTCGCTGTGCCCGCGTTTGCGGGATTCGCCAGCCGCGATCTCATTCTTCCGGCCGCGGGGCGGCTTCAGGGCGGCGGCGGTGCGCAGTTTTATACGACCCTCTGGGTGACAAACCCGTCCACCACGCAGGCGGTGGACCTCGAGATTCAATACCTGCTCACGGGACAGGCGAATCTGCACCCGCCGGCATTCAGCGATTCGCTCGCGCCGAATGAGACGAAGGTATACGAGAACGTTGCGGAGGCGACGTTCGGGATTACGGGCATTCTCGGCGCACTGCGCGTCAAGGGGAGTGCCGAAGTCATTGCCGGCGCGCGTGTTTATGACGTGCGCGGTACAGAGACCGTTGCAGAAACGCGTGGATTGTTCCTCAATGGCGTACCGGCGCGATTCGGAATCGCGAAGGGAGCTCGCGCGACATTGCAAGGCGCGCGTAATAACGGGGATTTTCGCTACAACGTCATGCTCGTCGAAACGGCAGGCGAGCCATTATCCGTGCAATTGTCGTTGCTCAATGCGAGCGGTGCGACAGTGGGCGCGCTCAATCTCGCATTACAGGCATGGGAGCAACGATTAGTTCCTGTGGCCTCCATTGTGGAGACGCCACTGAGCGATGGCAGCGTCATTGTGGATGCGATTGAGGGCAATGGCCGCGTATTAGCTGCAGGCAGTCTTGTAGCCAATGGGTCGCAGGATGGGGCCGTGTTCGAGATGGCGCGTTCGGGCGATTCGATTCTCGATGGTCCGTATGTGCGCACAGTGAACGGAAAATCGAACGATGTCGTGCTCGAGGCGGGATCGAATATCACGCTGCAGCCGACGGCAAACGGATTTCGCATTGACGCTGTTTCGGAACCCGGACCGCAAGGACCGATCGGTCCGGCAGGGCCGATGGGTGCAACCGGCGCCACTGGTCCGCAAGGACCGATCGGACCTACAGGCGCAATCGGCCCTACCGGCCTGACAGGGCCCACTGGGCCTGCTGGGCCAACTGGCCCTCAAGGTCCAGCAGGACCTGCAGGGCCAATCGGACCAACTGGCCTCACAGGACCAATTGGCCAGACCGGAGCAGATGGCCCGCAAGGGCCAATCGGACCGACGGGACCAATCGGTCCCACGGGCCTAACGGGACCAATTGGGCCAGCGGGACCAGATGGACCAATCGGCCCTGCAGGACCAATTGGTCCTACCGGCCTAACGGGGCCAATTGGTCCTATCGGGCCAGATGGTCCTCAAGGCCCGATCGGTCCTACGGGCTCAACGGGGCCGCAAGGTCCCATTGGACCGCAAGGGCCCATTGGGCCTATCGGCCCGGCGGGGCCCGATGGATCAACAGGTGCGACAGGGCCGCAGGGACCGGAAGGCCTCAATTGGCGCGGCGCATGGAGCTCTGCAACGAATTACGCGGTCGATGACGCGGTCTCTTACGGAAATTCGTCGTATGTAGCGACTGCCGTTAGCACCAACCAACCGCCGTCATCCTCGCCAGCATCGTGGGATGTGCTTGCACAGGAAGCGTCGTTTACCGGGGCCGCTGCGGGTGGGGCCTTAACGGGGAGTTATCCGAATCCGTTCATTACGAACGGCCAGGTCGTGCGATCGCTGAATGGGCTTACAGAAGCGTTAACGATTGCAGCAGGATCGAACGTTACTGTGACGCCATCGGGTGGTAATACGCTCACAATCGCGACGACTGCATCGGGATCGAATAATGCGTCCGCAACATTCAATGCCAACGGAACACTGACGATTGCTGACGATCGGCCGCAAACCATCAGCACGACGAGCGCTGCCTGGCTTACCGCTGGAAATAGCGGCACGAGCTCGGCCAGCTTTATTGGAACTACAACGACGCAGCCGTTCATCATTAAAACCAATGGCACCGCAGCGACCGCGGAGCGCATGCGCTTTTTAGCGACACCGCAAATTACGATCAATAGCGCAACGACGAAAGTCGGTGATCTTCTGTCGGTTTATGGCACCGGTGTTACGGGTGCTACGAACAGCGTCGCCAATCAGACGGATTATCCAATCAATGCTTATAGCAGCGGCGCCTTCTCCTCCGTTTATGCCGAGAACTCGGGCACGGGACAAGGACTGACGGGTTACAACACCGCTAACGGTACGGGCGTGTACGGGCTCAATGCCAATACCGCCGGGTTTGGTGTTTTTGGATATAACCAGGCTGCCGGTGTCGGCGTCGGCGCGTTATCGACCGGCGGATTTGCGGTCAACGCAATAACAAACGGGTCGTTAGTAACCGGTGTACGCGGTTTTAATCAGAGCGCAACGGGAACGGGGATCCTGGCGCTGGGCAATAACATCACCGCCGGTACTCTGCCATCGGGAGGTGCTGGTCTTGCCGCCAATGGAGCGAATGTCGGTGTTTATGCGCTCGCGACGAATGCAAACGGCGTCGGGATTCTTGCCGGTGGATCGAATGTCAGTGCCATGCAGTCGAGCGGACAAGGCGAAGGGCTCGCCGCCACAGGCGATACGATCGGCCTGACGGGCTATGCTACGGCCTCGCTGGCCGACGACCGCTGGGGTGGTTACTTCGATTTTCTATCGGGGGTGAATTCGTACGCGTTCGTCGGTGGCCGATGGAACAATACGGATTACGCGATTCTGTCCGGCGGCACGAAGTCGACGATGGTCGAAGGATTCGATGGCGAGTCGCGAATCATGTTCTGTCCCGAGGCGCCGGAAGTCTTGTTCATGGATTATGGGAGCGGGCGCCTGGTGAACGGCGTGGTACGAATCGAAATCGATCCGCTGTTAGCGAAGAATATTCGCATTGATGACGCGCATCCTCTGAGAGTGTTCGTGCAGGTCGAAGGTGAGTGCAATGGCGTTTATGTCACCGGAAAATCGGCCGATGGATTTACTGTAAAGGAACTCGGCGGCGGCGTTTCGAATGCGCCGTTCTCCTGGCAGATCGTCGCGACACGCGCCAGTGTCATCGATCAGACGAGCGGCCTCGTAGCATCCGATTTCGAATCCGCGCGTTTCCCCGTCGGTCCGCCTCGAAAAAAAGAGAAGGTTGAGACGTTCGAAGTCGCACCGGCGACTGTGACTGCACCAGCGCCGAAGAGCGCGCCGATGGTGCCGCTCAAAGTGAAGGCCGCAACGCGATAGACTCCGCGCGCTTTGAAGATCTATTCGATTTTACGACGTGCGCTGTTTCATCTGGATGCCGAGGAGGCGCACGAATTTGCGGCGGGACAGATGGAGGCGCTGCAGACCATTCCGATCGCCTTGCGCGCGATCGAAACGATCTGTCGTCCGCCTGCGTCCGCGTCGCGTGAAGTGTGGGGACTGCGATTCCCGTCAGCGATCGGCATCGCTGGCGGATTCGACAAGAACGCCACAATGATGCCGTTTCTTGCGGCGCTCGGATTCGGATTCATTGAAGTCGGTACTGTGACGCTCAGGCCGCAGAGCGGAAATCCGAAGCCGCGATTGTTCCGTTACCCGAGCGATAAAGCCCTCATCAATCGCATGGGTTTCAATAATGACGGTGCCGACGCCATCGCCGCGCGATTGAAGAATTGGGATCGTCGTGTGCCGACGTTCATCAATGTCGGCAAGAATCGCGATGTTCCGATCGAAGGTGCTACGGAGTCTTATGTTGAATGCTATCGCCGTGTCGCGCCTTATGCGGATGCGGCGGTGCTCAACCTCTCCTCGCCGAATACGCCGGGCCTGCGCGATTTACAGCGGCCGGAACATCTCGAGCAATTGTTGAATGCGATTCGCACTGTGCGTTGTGGACCGGTGCTCATCAAAATCGCGCCGGATCTCGATCCGACGCAGATCGCCGAAATCTCGGATGTTTGTGTGAAGCTTGCGGACGGCATGATCTGTACGAACACGACGCTCGATCGAAAACCCGGGATGAATGAAGCCGGAGGATTGAGTGGGGCGCCATTGATGGACAAGTCGACCGATATCCTTACGCAAGTGCGGAAGCGCGTCGGTCCGGATTACCCCCTGATCGGCGTCGGCGGAGTGTTTACTGTGGATGATGTCAAGGCGAAACTCGCCGCGGGTGCGAACCTCGTGCAGCTCTATACGAGCTTCATTTACGAGGGACCGCTCATTGCACGAAAGCTGGCTCGCGCATGATTGTTTACGGCGTCAATCCTGTTTATGAAGCCTTGCGCGCGCATCCGAAACGCGTGCGTTATGTCGCTATTACACGCGATCAGAGTGGGCGATTACAGAAGCTCATCGGCGAAGCGAAGAAACTCGGCATTGCCGTGCGAACGCTCTCGTCGAACGAGCTCGACCGATTGACCAATCGCGGAGTGCACAACGGCGTCATTGCTGACGTCGACGCGGGCACGTATGTCGATTTTCATGAGATCGCCACGGATGATGCGACGAAATTCATCCTCATTCTCGACGGCATTACCGACCCGCAGAACTTCGGCGCAATCCTCCGTGTCGCCGATGGCTTCGGTGTCGATCTCGTCGTCATCCCTGAGCATGAGAGCGTTGGTCTAACGCCCGCGGCCGTGAAGGCGAGCGCGGGTGCGAGTGAGTGGGTGAAGGTTGCGCAGGTCACGAACCTCTCGCGCTCGATTGAATTGCTCAAGGAAAAAGGATTCTGGGTTTATGCCGCGGCCGCCGACGGGGATCGCGCGGACAAGATCGATTTCACCGGCAAAGTCGCGCTTGTCATGGGCAACGAAGGCAAAGGCGTGCGACGGAACGTCGCCGAGCATTGCGATCGCAACGTCAGCATTCCGATGTTCGGGCATGTCGATTCGTTCAATGTTGCGTCTGCCGCGGCGGTGTTGTGTTACGAGGTGGTGCGTCAGACTCACCAGGAATAGGGTTCTCTTGCGTCCCGTTACGCGACCTGCTATAACCCGCAGTTCCTCGGCCGCCGCCGTAGAGACTTCCAATTTGAAGCATCTCGTCGCAGGCTGAATGTGTCTTTGAAATCAGTAAATTGAAGGAATTGGCGCTGGCATAGCTCAGTTGGTAGAGCAGCTGATTTGTAATCAGCAGGTCGCGGGTTCGAGTCCCGTCGCCAGCTCCAGATAGGCTCAACTCGTGGAGAGTTGGCTGAGCGGTCAAAAGCAGCAGACTGTAAATCTGCCGGGCATCGCCCTACGAAGGTTCGAATCCTCCACTCTCCACCATTTTTGAGTCCTGGCTCGTAAGAGCCAACGCGGGAGTAACTCAGGGGTAGAGTCACAGCCTTCCAAGCTGTTGGTCGCGGGTTCGAATCCCGTCTCCCGCTCCAATGAACGTAACGAATTGCGTCGTGAACTGCGGCGCTGAAACCAGTAAGCCCTCGTAGCTCAGGGGTAGAGCACGTCCTTGGTAAGGACGGGGCCACGAGTTCAAATCTCGTCGAGGGCTCCACCAAATTTTCGGGGTAAGGCAATGGCGGCAACGCGCGAAATCATTACGCTCCAGTGCACCGAGTGCAAACGTCGTAATTACACGACGACGAAGAACAAGAAGACGACGACCGAGAAGCTCGAGCTGAAGAAATTCTGCCGGCATGATCGGAAGCGCACGGTTCACCGCGAGACCAAGTAACGCGCGTTGCGCGTGACACGTTCAGGGAATTAACCGGGAAAGCAAACCTTTCTCAGCAGTTTGCGGCTCTGCAGGCCAATAGCTCAATTGGCAGAGCAGCGGTCTCCAAAACCGCAGGTTGGGGGTTCGAGTCCCTCTTGGCCTGCCAAATCTCAACCGCGGCTGTTCAATCGGTTCCTGGTTTCAGCTCTCAGGACAGCGGAAGTGCGCTGTTCCGAGAGCTGAAAGTACGTAGCCGAGTTTTTCGGGGTCAAACATGGAATCTGTCGACAAAAGCAACGCAATTGCCTCGAAGCCGAAGGAGTGGATGAACTCGACGAAAGAGTTCTTCCGCGACACGACCAGCGAGATGAAAAAGGTCACGTGGCCGACTCGGAATGAAGTGATGGGCACGACGGTCGTCGTCATTGTTTCGACGCTCGTGTTCGCGCTCTTCCTCTGGGGCTGCGACGTGGCGTTTTACAAGGCGATCGACTTCCTCTTCACGAAGTTCGGAGCGAGCATCTAACGAACCATGGAAGCCGCGGGCCAGAAGCAGTGGTACATCGTCCACACCTACTCCGGATTCGAGGAGCGGGTGAAGGAGAACCTCACCCAGCGCATCGAAGCGCTCGGCATGCGCGAGAAGTTCGGCGAGATCAAGATCCCGACCGAAACGCTCGTCGAGATGAAGTCGGGCAAGAAGCGCGAAGTGCAGCGCAAGTTCTTCCCCGGCTACATCCTCCTCGAAATGGAGATGTCGGACGACGCGTGGCATCTGGTCAAGAACACCCCGAAGGTGACGGGTTTCGTCGGCACCGGCAAGAAGCCGACGCCGCTGACGCAGGAAGAGGTCGAACAGATCCTCACCCAGGTCGTCACCACCAAAGAAAAACCGAAACCGAAGCACGTGTACGAGCACGGCGAGCACGTTCGTATCATCGACGGGCCGTTCACGAACTTCACGGGTGTGGTCGAGGAAGTGAATCTCGATCGCAACACGCTGAAGGTCATGGTCACGATCTTCGGACGTTCCACTCCGGTGGAGCTCGACTTCCTGCAGGTCGCTCGTTATGACGCGGCCGAGGAACAGCAGGGCGGCGGGGCCGCACAGAAACCGAGATAACGGGTCAGGTTATTAAAACCAAATAACGCGAGCATTTAGCGCGAAGGATTCACGATGGTTAAAAAGGTTACTGGATATATCAAGCTTCAGATTCCGGCCGGCGCCGCAACCCCGGCTCCTCCTGTCGGACCCGCTCTCGGTCAGCACGGCGTGAACATCATGGAGTTCTGCAAGACGTTCAACGCCCGTACGCAGAAAGACTCGGGGCTCATCATCCCGGTCGTGATCACGGTCTATTCGGACCGCACGTTCACGTTCGTGACGAAGACGCCGCCCGCCGCGATTCTGCTGCTCAAAGCTGCTGGCATTCAGAAGGGCTCCGGCGTTCCCAACAAGACGAAGATCGGCAAGGTCACGCGCAAGCAGGTCGAAGATATCGCTCGCCTGAAGATGCCCGACCTCAACGCGGCCAGCGTTGAAGCCGCCATCCGCACCGTCGAGGGCACCGCGCGCTCGATGGGCATGGACGTCGTCGACTAAAAGTCTGTTTTCCTGAGCTGCTTCGCGGTTCAGGAGGACAAAGGTGCTTCAGCGCGTGGCTGAGGCAATTCACGTAGGAGGCTCGCAAGAGCCGCTAAAACTACAAGGAGAAACATGGCCAAACACGGCAAGAAGTATCGTGCTGCGGCCGAGAAGGTCGAACAGCGGCCGTATCAGCTGGACGAAGCGTTTGGTCTGCTCAAGCAGATCGCATTCGCGAAGTTCAATGAGACGGTTGAGCTATCGATGCTCCTCGGCGTCGATCCCAAGCACGCCGATCAAATGGTCCGTGGCACGACCGTGCTCCCGCACGGCACCGGCCAGACCGTTCGCGTGCTCGTGATCGCTCAGGGCGAGAAACAGAAGGAAGCGCAGGATGCAGGCGCTGACTTCGTGGGTGGCGATGACGTCGTCGACCGGATCCAGGGTGGCTGGACCGACTTCGATGCAGTCATTGCGACGCCGGACATGATGCGCTCCGTCGGTAAGCTCGGTAAGGTCCTCGGCCCTCGCGGCCTGATGCCGAATCCGAAGACCGGCACCGTCACGTTCGACGTGGCGAAAGCCATCCAGGAGATCAAGGCCGGTAAGGTGGAGTTCCGCGTCGACAAGACGTCGATCATTCACGTTCCGGTTGGAAAGATCTCCTTCTCCGCCGATCAGCTTCAGGAGAACGCGTCGGCGATCATCACCGCCGTTCGCAAAGCGAAGCCATCGGCGGCGAAGGGCAAGTATGTCCGTTCGATTTACATCTCTTCGACCATGAGCCCGTCGGTTCTCATCGATCCGGCCGTGGGCGAGGCGAAGGCGGAGTAAGGAGGGAGCATGAATCGCGACGAAAAAGCACAAGCGATCTCCGAATTCTCCGAAGGCATCGGACAGGCGACCAATGCGTTCCTGATTTCCTTCAAGGGCATCACGGTTCCGCAGGTCACCGAGTTGCGCAAGCAGGTTCGCGAGACGGGCTCCGGCTACGTTGTCGTCAAGAACACGCTGGCGCTGATCGGTGTGAAGGATTCGCCTCTCACGGCGCTGAAGGATCAGTTCACTGGTGAGACCGCGGTTGCGTACAACACGACCGATGCGGTCGCTCTGGCGAAGGTCCTGACCAAATTCGCCAAGGACGTCCCGGTCGTTCAGTTCAAGGGCGCCATGCTCGGCGGGCAGATCGTTGCTCCGGCCGAGATCCAGAACATCGCCAACCTGCCGAGCCGCGATGAGCTCATCGGCAAGCTTCTGTACCTCATGCAGCATCCGATCCGCGGCCTCGCCGTCGTGCTCAACGGCACGATTCGCAATATGGCCGTCGTTCTCGATCAGATTGCGAAGCAGAAGGGCGGCGGCGAAGGCGATTCGACGGAAGCCAGCGCGTAAGTTCAACAATCAAGACATTGAATCGATAAATCGATTTGGAGGCTGAAATGGCTATTTCGACGGAAGATTTCGTGAAGCAGATTGAAACGATGACGGTTCTCGACCTCGCGAACCTCGTCAAGGCGCTCGAAGAGCGCTTCGGTGTGTCCGCGGCTGCGGCTGCGGTTGCGGCGGCTCCGGCTGCCGGCCCGGCGGCCGCGGCTGCCCCGGCGGAAGAGCAGACGGAATTCACGGTTGTTCTCACGGATGCGGGCGACAAGAAGATCAACGTCATCAAGGCTGTTCGCGAAGTCACCTCGCTCGGCCTGAAGGAAGCGAAGGACCTGGTCGAAGGCGCACCGCAGACGATCAAGGAAGGCGTTTCCAAGGACGAGGCGGCCAAGATCAAGAAGGCGTTCGAAGAAGCCGGCGCCAAGGTTCAGGTCAAGTAACGAATTTTCGGCGGGGCGTTTTTGCCCCGCCAGTTACACCTTCCGGGCGATGTTTGTGCATCGCCCGGAATTGCTGTTTTAGCAGCACACCATTTCTTCGGGCCAGAGAGGGGGGGAGCGGCCTTCTCGATAGCGCCCACAATCGCGTGACTCCGATTTGCGTCGCCTGCAAATCGGCCTCGCCTGACGCGACCGTTGCTGGCACACCGGCAACAAGACTAAGGAGTCCCATCGAATGAACGGAGCCATGCCGAAACAGGAGCCGGTTCGTCACGACTTCTCGAAGATTCGCAGCTATATGGCGCTGCCGAATCTCATCGACGTCCAGAGAAAATCGTACGAACGCTTCCTCCAGATGAACCTCCTCCCCGAGGAGCGGGAGGACACCGGCTTGCAGTCGGTCTTCACGAGCGTTTTCCCCTTCAGCGACTTCCGTGAGACCTGCTCGCTCGATTTCGTCCGATTCTCCATCGGCAATTGGGAGTGCAAGTGCGGACAGCTCAAAGGTCTCGAGCACTTGCGCATGAGCTGCGCGAACTGCGGCTCGAAGATCATCACCGATCACCCGCATGAAGAGACGGTCAACTGCCCGTCGTGCGGCGTCATCAACAAGAACCGCGTCGAGGTCTGCGACATCTGCGGCAATCCCGTCGATCTGCAGATGAAGTACTCGGTCGAAGAGTGCCAGGAGCGCGGCATGACCTATAGCGTTCCGCTGAAAGTCACGTTCCGCCTTTTCGTCTACGACAAAGACCCCGACACCGGCGTCAAGCACATGCGTGACGCGAAGGAAGAGGAAGTGTTCTTCGGCGACATCCCGCTGATGACGGACAACGGTACGTTCATCATCAACGGCACGGAGCGCGTTATCGTCTCGCAGCTCCACCGCTCGCCCGGCGTCTTCTTCACGAAGGAAAGCGCCCACACCTTCCTCGCCAAGATCATTCCGTACCGCGGCTCGTGGGTGGAGTTCGAGTACGACCAGAAGAACATCCTCTACGTCCGCATCGACCGCAAGCGCAAGTTCCTCGGATCGGTTTTCCTTCGCGCGCTCGGTCTCACGACGGACGAAGAAATCCTTCGCCAGTTCTACACGCCGATCAAAGTTCGCGTGCAGGAAGGCGGAGCGGATCTCAGCTTCGATCGCCGCGTCCTCGATCAGGAAGAGGCGAAGGAGCGTCATTCGATTCGCGGCCGTCGCGCCGTTCGTACGGTCTTCGCGGGCGTCAAGCTCGATCAGAAGATGGCCGATCAGCTCACGAAGAACAATGAAGCTTCGGTGCGCGTCGACTACGCGGGTCTCGACAAAGCCGTGTTCCTCGGCGACGTCGTCGACTTCAACTCCGGCGAAGTGCTCTTCGAAGCAGGCGAGAACGTGCCGGCCGACTGGGCCGAAGTCGTTCGCGGTCACGGCATCGAAGAGTTCGAAGTCTTCTTCCCCGAGTGGGATCTCGTTTCCGACATCCTGCTCAACACGGTTCGCAAGGACACGTCGAAGAGCTTCGAGGCGGCGATCATCGAGATCTACCGCCGCATGCGCCCGGGCGATCCTCCGACTCTCGAGTCTGCAAAAGCGTTGTTCGAAGGCATGTTCTTCGACTCGCGCAAGTACGACTTCTCGCGCGTCGGCCGCTTCAAGTTCAACATTAAGCTCGATCTCGATTCGCCGGTCACGCAGAAGACGATGACGCCGGACGACTTCTATGTCGTCATCAACTACCTGCTGCGTTTGCGCAAAGACGTTGGCCGCGTCGACGACATCGATAACCTCGGCAACCGCCGCGTTCGCGCGGTGGGTGAATTGCTCGAGAACCAGTTCCGCATCGGTCTCGTGCGTATGGAGCGCGCGATCAAAGAGAAGATGTCGGTGCATCAGGACATCGACTCCGCGATGCCGCACGACCTGATCAACTCCAAGCCGGTCATCGCCGCGATCAAGGAGTTCTTCGGTTCGTCGCAGCTCTCGCAGTTCATGGATCAGACGAATCCGCTCTCCGAGGTCACGCACAAGCGTCGTCTCTCGGCGCTCGGACCGGGTGGTCTTTCGCGCGAGCGCGCGGGCTTCGAAGTTCGCGACGTTCACCCGACGCACTACGGCCGCATCTGCCCGATCGAGACGCCTGAAGGTCCGAACATCGGTCTCATCTCGTCGCTCGCGTGCTACGCGCGGATCAACGAGTACGGCTTCATCGAGTCTCCGTACAAGAAGGTCGAGAACGGTCGCGTCCTTGATCACTACCGCATCGTGAAAGTCGGCGACGCGAACTTCCAGCTCGGCCAGGTCGTCGAGAAGCGCGATCTGCAGAAAGAGAACAGCCGCATCGCGAAGGACAACGCCGCGAATACCGGCGCGAAGAAGAAGAACCTGCTGCAGGCCGCGGAGGCCGAGCCGTACGCGTTCTATCTCTCCGCGTGGGATGAAGAGCGCTACACGATCGCGCAGGCGAACGTGATGCTCGACGACGACGGCAACCTCGTGCATGACCGCGTCATCGCGCGTCAGTCGGGCGACTTCGTCTCGATCGAAAAAGAGAAGGTCGACTTCATCGACGTGTCTCCGAAGCAGCTCGTGTCCGTCGCGGCATCGCTCGTTCCGTTCCTCGAGAACGACGACGCGAACCGTGCACTCATGGGCGCGAACATGCAGCGTCAGTCCGTTCCTCTTCTTCGTACCGAGTCGCCGCTCGTCGGCACCGGCATGGAGAACGTCGTCGCGAAAGATTCCGGCGCGGTCGTGCAGTGCAAGCGCGGCGGTGTCGTCGATCTCGTCGACTCGAACCGCATCATCGTTCGCGTCGAAGCGGAAGATCAGGAGACGGGTGAGACGCGCGAGTTCGGCGCGGACATCTATCAGCTCATCAAGTTCAAGCGTTCCAACCAGAACACCTGCATCGCGCAGAAGCCGGTCGTTCGCGAAGGCCAGCGCGTCCGCAAGGGCCAGGTTCTCGCCGACGGTCCCTGCACCGATGCCGGTGAGCTCGCCCTCGGCCGCAACGTGCTCGTCGCGTTCATGCCGTGGCGCGGCAACAACTTTGAGGACGCGATTCTCGTGTCCGAGAAGCTCGTGAAAGAGGACTACTACACCTCGATTCACATCGAAGAGTTTGAGATCGAAGCGCGCGACACGAAGCTCGGTCCCGAAGAAATCACGCGCGACATTCCGAACGTCAGCGAGTCCGCGCTGCGCGATCTCGACGAGAGCGGCATCATCCGCATCGGCGCGACCGTGAAGCAGGGCGACATCCTCGTCGGCAAAGTCACGCCGAAGGGTGAGACGCAGCTCACTCCCGAAGAGAAGCTGCTCCGCGCGATCTTCGGTGAGAAGGCCGGCGACGTTCGCGACGCCTCGCTCAAGACGCCTCCGGGCATCGAAGGCACCGTCGTCGACGTGAAGATCTTCTCACGCAAGGGTGTCGACAAAGACATGCGCGCCAAGGCGATCGAAGAGGGCGAGATCGAACGGATGAATCGCAACATCCAGGACGAGATCCGCATCATCACCGACGCCCGCAACAAGAAGATCGCGGAAGTGCTCAACGACAAGAAGTTGCAGCGCGATGTCGTCGACTTCAAGACCGGCGATGTGCTCGTTCGCAAGGGCGAAGCTGCCGATCGCGAAGTCGTGAATCGTCTGTCGCGTCGCGAGCTGCTTGCGCTGCCTGTCGATGAAGAAGCGCGCGAGACCGTGCGCATGTTCGTCGAGCGCGCCGAGAACCGCATTCGCGTTCTGGAGCAGAAAGCCGAAGAGCGCCGCGAAGACCTGCAGAAGGGTGACGAGCTTCCTCCGGGCGTCATCAAGATGATCAAGGTCTACGTTGCGATGAAGCGCAAGCTGAGCGTCGGCGACAAGATGGCCGGACGCCACGGCAACAAGGGTGTCATCTCGCGCATCCTGCCCGAGGAAGACATGCCGTACATGCCGGACGGTACGCCGATGGAGATCGTGCTCAACCCGCTCGGTGTTCCGTCGCGTATGAACGTCGGTCAGATTCTCGAGACGCACCTGGGCTGGGCCGCGCGCTCACTCGGACTGCACTTCTCGACGCCCGTGTTCGACGGCGCGACCGAAGGCGAGATCAAAGCGCAGCTTCGCGCCGCGGAACTGCCGGAAGACGGCAAGACCGATCTCTTCGACGGGATGACCGGCGAGAAGTTCGAGCAGAAAGTCTGCGTCGGCTACATCTACATGCTCAAGCTCTCCCATCTTGTCGACGACAAGATTCACGCGCGTTCGATCGGACCCTACTCGCTCATCACGCAGCAGCCGCTGGGTGGTAAGGCGCAGTTCGGCGGTCAGCGTTTCGGTGAGATGGAAGTGTGGGCACTCGAAGCGTATGGTGCGGCGTACACGCTGCAGGAACTGCTCACCGTCAAATCCGACGACGTCGAAGGACGTTCGAAGATCTACGAAGCCATCGTCAAGGGCGAGGTTCCGGACGATCCGGGTCTGCCGGAGTCGTTCAACGTGCTCGTTCGCGAGCTCCAGTCGCTCTGTCTGGATGTCGAGTTACTGAAGGAGTAACGGGAAAAATGGGACGCAGAGTCACGACGCTGTCGCGCATGCCGAAATCCGATTGCCGTGCTTGTCACGGTCTCGGATCCATCCACATGACCGTGCATTTCTACTCGGGCGATCGCGAATGGGAGACCCCGTGCTGGGAGTGCTTCGGCAATGACGTCAAGCTCTCGTTCCCACATCCGTCGACGACTGACAACTGACCTGCGTCGCAAGGCGCAGGTCATCCCGAGCGAACGCAAGGGATCTCACAAGTTTGAACAACCCTGACGAAGGGGAGGCGCAAATTGGAAAGCTTTAACGCACTGTTTCAGCCGGCCAAGCCCCAGGCGATCAACGATTTCAACGCAATCAAGATCAGCCTCGCGAGCCCGGAGAAGATTCGTAGCTGGTCCTACGGCGAAGTCACCAAGCCGGAGACGATCAACTACCGTACCTTCAAACCGGAGCGCGATGGTCTGTTCTGCGCGAAGATCTTCGGACCGATCACCGACTGGGAATGCTTGTGCGGCAAGTACAAGCGCATGAAGCACCGCGGTGTCATCTGCGACAAATGCGGTGTGGAAGTCACGAAGTCGAAAGTTCGCCGCGAGCGCATGGGCCACAGCGAGCTCGCGTCGCCGGTGTCGCACGTCTGGTTCTTCAAGGGCCTGCCGTCGCGCATCGGTCACCTGCTCGACATCAGCCTGCGCGACCTCGAGCGCATTCTGTATTTCGAGTCGTACGTCGTCATCGATCCGGGTGATCTGAGCGGCGTCATCAACGAGAAGGAACTGCTCCCCGAAGAGCGGTATCGCGAGCTCCGTTCGCAGTACGGCGACGTCTTCGTTGCGAAGATGGGTGCCGAGGCGATCAAAGAGTTGCTGCGCCGCGTCAACGTGGAAGAGCTCAGCGACGAACTGCGCCTCATCATGCGCACGGAAACGTCGCAGATCAAAAAGCTGAAGGCCGCGAAGCGACTGAAAGTCGTCGACGCCTTCCGCAAGTCGGGCCATCGTCCGGACTGGATGATCCTCGACGTGATCCCGGTCATTCCGCCGGAGCTGCGTCCGCTCGTTCCTCTCGACGGCGGCCGCTTCGCGACGTCCGATCTCAACGATCTCTATCGTCGCGTCATCAACCGCAACAATCGTCTCAAGAAGCTGCTCGAGCTCCGCGCGCCCGACGTCATCGTGCGCAACGAGAAGCGCATGCTTCAGGAAGCGGTCGACGCGCTCTTCGACAACGGCCGTCGCGGCCGCGTGCTCAAGGGCTCGAACAATCGTCCGCTCAAGTCGCTCTCCGACACGCTGAAGGGCAAGCAGGGACGTTTCCGTCAGAACCTGCTTGGTAAACGTGTTGACTACTCCGGCCGCTCGGTCATCGTCGTCGGTCCGGAGCTTCGTCTGCACCAGTGCGGTCTTCCGAAGAAGATGGCGCTCGAGCTCTTCAAGCCGTTCATCTATCACAAGCTCGAACAGCAGGGCCTCGTCGGTACGATCAAGGCCGCGAAGGAGCTCGTCGAGCTGCAGACGAACGAAGTGTGGGACGCACTCGAGAGCGTCATCAAAGAGCATCCCGTTCTTCTGAACCGCGCACCGACGCTGCACCGCCTCGGCATCCAGGCCTTCGAGCCGGTGCTCGTCGAAGGTAAAGCCATCAAGATTCACCCGCTCGTCTGCACCGCGTTCAACGCGGACTTCGACGGTGACCAGATGGCCGTGCACGTTCCGCTTTCACCGAAAGCTCAGGTCGAGTCGCAGGTCCTCATGCTTGCGTCCAACAACATCCTCTCGCCGGCGCACGGCAAGCCGCTCGCCGTTCCGTCGCAGGACCTCGTGCTCGGTTGCTACTACCTCACGAAGGCCAAGGCGAATGCGAAGGGCGCGGGCAAGACTTTCGGCTCGTTCGATGAAGTGATGATCGCGCTGCAGTCCGGTGAAGTGGAACTGCTCACGCCCATCCGCGTTCGCGTCAGCGGCCGCTTCATGGATCTGACCAAGCAGTTCAACGACCAGGACGTCGTGCACGCCGAGATCATCGAGATCGAGAAGAAACTCGTCGAGACGACCGTCGGCCGCGTCATCTTCAACATGCACCTTCCGATCGAGATCCCGTACATCAACGGTCTTCTCAAGAAGAAAGGTCTGCAGGAGCTCGTCAACTACTGCTTCATCAACCACGGCAACGACCTCACGGTGCGGATGCTCGATGGTCTCAAAGACCTCGGCTTCCTCTACGCGACCAAGGCCGGTGTCTCGATCGGCGTCGATGACATGGTCATCCCGTCGCGCAAGCAGGAGATCGTCGAGAACGCTCGCAAGGCCGTTCTCGAAGTCGAGCGCCAGCGCCTCGACGGTGCGATCACGCACGGCGAGCGTCACAACAAGATCATCGACATCTGGCACCGCGCGACTGAAAACGTTTCGGACGAAATGTTCTCCGAGATGAAGCGCGTGGAAGCGCAGAAGGGCGAGTTCAACCCCATCTTCATGATGGCTGACTCGGGTGCTCGTGGTTCGAAAGAACAGGTTCGCCAGCTCGCCGGTATGCGCGGTCTCATGTCGAAGCCGTCGGGCGAAGTCATCGAGACGCCGATCACCGCGAACTTCCGCGAAGGCCTCTCGGTGCTGCAGTACTTCATCTCGACGCACGGTGCGCGTAAGGGTCTCGCCGATACGGCACTCAAGACCGCGGACTCGGGATACCTCACGCGCCGTCTCGTCGACGTCGCGCAGGACGTCATCATCACCGAAGAGGATTGCCAGACGTTCGACGGCATCGTCGTCACTCCGATCATGGAAGGCGGCGACATCCTCGAGCCGCTGCGCGACCGCATCGTCGGCCGCGTTGCGCAGGAAGATGTGTACGACCCGATCACGGGCGATCAGCTCGTGGCGCAGAACGAAGAGCTCACTGAAGATCTCGCGAATGCGATTCAGGAAGCGGGTATCGAGCAGGTCAAGATCCGCTCGGTGCTCACTTGCGAAACGCGTCGCGGTGTGTGCCGCCGTTGCTACGGCCGCAACCTCGCGAGCGGCAAGCTCGTCGAGATCGGCGAAGCCGTCGGCGTCATCGCGGCAGAGTCGATCGGTGAGCCGGGCACGCAGCTCACGATGCGTACGTTCCACGTCGGTGGTACCGCGTCGCGCGTTTCCGAGCAGTCGAAGCACGAAGCGACGTCGCCGGGCCGCGTTCAGCTCGTCAACGTCACGACCGTTACGAACAAGAACGGCGAAGAGGTCGTCATCAACCGTAACGGCAAGCTCCTCATCATGGAAGACATCCCGACCAAGAAGTCGAAGAAGGCCGGACCTGCCGATGAGGCAGCCGGTTCCCGTGAGAAGGAGCGTTACGCGCTCGTCTACGGTTCGACTCTGAAGGTCGTCGATGGCCAGCACGTCGACGCCGGACAGCAGCTCGTTGAATGGGATCCGTTCACCACCGCGGTGCTCACGGAGCTCGGCGGTAAGGTTCAGTTCAAGGACATCGTCGAAGGCGAGAACGTTCGCGAAGAGACGGACAAAGTCACCGGTCTCACGCAGATGGTCATCGTCGAATCGGCGACGGCAGAGAAGCGCACGCCGACCCTCATCATCAAGGCCGGCAAGGGCGAGGAGCGTAAGTACCTGCTCCCGACCGGTGCGCACGTCATGGTTCACAACGGTCAGGATGTTCACCCCGGCGACGTGCTCGCGAAGATTCCTCGCGCGACCACGAAGACGAAGGACATCACCGGCGGTCTGCCGCGCGTCGTCGAGCTGTTCGAAGCTCGTCACCCGCGCGACAAGGCTGTCATCACCGAGGTCGACGGCACTGTGCATCACGGTGCGATCGTCAAGGGTATGCGCCGCATCATCGTCGAGACCGACGAGGGCACGCGCCACGAGTACAGCGTTCCGCGTTCCGTGCACGTCAACGTGCAGGAAGGTGAGCGCGTGCGCGCCGGCGATCCGCTCATCGACGGTCCGATCGATCCGCACGACGTGCTCGCGGTTCTCGGCATCAAGGAACTGCAGCGTTATCTCGTGGATAAGATCCAGGAGGTCTATCGCTCGCAGTCCGTCGCCATCAACGACAAGCACATCGAGACCATCTGCCGTCAGATGCTTCGCTCGGTGCGCGTGACGCGCGTTGGTGATACGGATTTCCTCGTCGACGAGCAGGCCGATCGTTTCCGCTTCATGGAAGAGAACGAGAAGGTCATGGCGCGCGGCGGCGAGCCGGCGGACGGAGTTCCCCTCCTCCTCGGCATCACCAAAGCGTCGCTCTCGACCGAGTCGTTCATCTCGGCCGCGTCCTTCCAGGAAACCACGCGAGTTCTCACGGAAGCCGCGATTGCGGGTCGTGTCGACTACCTGCGCGGTCTCAAGGAAAACGTCATTGTGGGTCGCCTCATCCCGGCTGGTACCGGTATGCCGACCTACCGCGACGTCTACCTCGAGAAGGACGAAGCCCCGCCGCAGCCGTCTCTCGAAGACCTCCTGCAGCGCGAATCGGAAGACGAAGATGCGCTGTCGCTGGCAGACTTCGACGACGAGCAGTAAGTTCTCATTGTCTCTGTGAATGCTTCGGGCGGCCTAACGGCCGCCCGAAGTGTTTTAAGGCGAATTGTTATATGACTCGCATCCGCTACTGATTGTGGAATCCTTGCAATTTCGTGGATTCCGAGGGAGTCTCGGGGTATGGACGGTAAACCGAGACTCATGGTTCAGGTCCACCTGGCGCTGCGTGCGCGGCATTACAGCCCTCGCACGGAAGAAGCCTACGCGATGTGGATCAAGCGCTACATCTTCTTCCACAATAAAAAGCATCCCGGTGCAATGGGCGGAGACGAGGTCAACGCGTTTCTGACGCATTTGGCCACAGAAGAGAAGGTCAGTGCGTCAACGCAAAATCAGGCGCTTGGCGCGCTGTTGTTTCTCTATCGGTATGTGCTCGAATCGCCATTACCGTGGCTGCCGGATGTCGTGCGGGCACAGCGTCCGATGCGCCTTCCAGTGGTCATGACGCCGGAAGAAGTGCGATTGATTCTGAGTCACCTTACTGGTGTGTCGTACATCGTCGCGATGCTTCTGTATGGCGGCGGGATGCGTTTGATGGAAGCGCTAACGCTGCGAATCAAAGATGTCGATTTTGATCGCGGCCAGATTCATATTCGCGATCCCAAGGGCAAACGCGATCGCCATACGATGCTGCCGCAAGCTGTTGTGCCGCACCTGAGACGCCATCTCGAGCTCGTGCGCGAAATTCATCGCGAGGATCTGCACGACGGTTTCGGCTCTGTGTGGTTGCCGGAAGCGATCGAGCGAAAAATCCCAAGCGCCGCGCGTGCCTGGACCTGGCAATGGGTGTTCCCCGCGCGAACGCGCTACAAGGAAGCCTCCGGAACCCAGCGCCGCCACCATCTGCACGAGACGGTCGTGCAACGCGCGGTTAAGCGAGCGACGCTCGAATCCGGACTGAACAAACGCATCACCTGCCATTCCTTCCGCCACTCCTTCGCGACGCACCTCCTCGAACGCGGCCACGACATCCGCACCGTCCAGGAGCTCCTCGGCCACCGCGACGTCAGCACGACCATGATCTACACCCACGTCCTCCGCCTGGGCCCCAAAGGCGTCCGCAGCCCGCTCGATGCGATGTAACTTACGGGATATACGACAGTGGGCGGCGGCCGGTGTTACTGGTTTTGGGGTGGGGGTGGTGTGTGGGAGCGGGTTATGCGCCGGGTGGGGTGGATAGGGAGGGAGGGAGTGGAGAGCGGGTGATTTGCGACTGGGGGGATTGGGTGGAGGGGAAGGAGATGGAAGCCCATGTCCTGGCGGCGTATCTCCACCTTGATTAGACGGGTGTGGCTATATGCGAGTTGGGCAGACCGAAAACGACGCCAGCTGATACCATCCTCGCGTGGGATTGGACGTCTACGTAGGCTCCCTTACGCGCTACTATTTGGGCGAATGGGAAACGATCGTCCAGAGGATCGCGCGGGAGCAGGGCCTTCAGGTTCGGATTGTTCGTAGGAATCAGCGCAAGCCGTCTCTCATCACGAGACTCGTTGACCGGTTGACGGGACGCACAAGTCCAGCTGCTGCCGCGAAGGCGATCGACCGCTGGCGCCACGCGCTTGGAGTGGCATCGGGACTCGGCGAGAACTTCACTTGGAACGAATCGCTCGAGTACGAGTACTTCACCGACAAGCCAGCCTGGGATTGCTATGGCGGGCTTCTGCTTTGGGCCTGTTATGAGCACTTGCCGAAGGCGACGCGCGCTAAAGTTGCAGGTGAGTGGGGTAACGAGCCCGCGTACCAGACCATGCGTTCGCTGGCAGCACATCCATATCCTCATCTACTCGGAGATACGGAGTTCTGGTTTCCGATCGATTTTCAGTATCCGTTCAGTGCCACCACAATTCTTGGCGAGACCGTTGCGATCGGATCGAGCACTCGGCTGTTAGAGGAACTCGGTGAACTCAACCGAAAGACATGGGGCGCATCGCCCGACGAGCTCGGGGAGTGGCGCACGGAAGGCGCTGAGTACGGTGAGCCGCTCGAAAAAAGCGCACAGCTAGCGTTTGCCATTCTTCACGAATTGGCGAAGCTATCC
>JBQCJC010000033.1:0-6843 GCA_051953135.1 Thermoanaerobaculia bacterium
CGAGGCTGCGCTTCGCGACCTCGGCGTGATGCGCTCGTTATTCGACGACGTTTTGCGCGACCTCGATCTGCATCCATTGCATGAGCCCGCGTTTCATGTCTTTCCCGGTCCGGGCGGCATTACGGGGTTCGTGATGCTCACGGAATCGCATCTGGCGTGTCATACGTATCCTGAGCACGGGATCGCGACGATCAATCTTTATTGCTGCAGGCCGCGACCGTCGTGGCCGTGGGAGGAGCGCTTAGCGCGGTTGTTAGGCGCGACCGACGTTCGCGTTCGCGTGATTGAGCGCGCACTGGAGCGCGTGCTGGCGTGACGAGCGCGAATTGTCCTTCCTGCGGCGCCGCGATTGAATTCGCGATCGGATCGTCCGAGGTCGTGATTTGTTCGTATTGCCGGAGCATTGTGGCCAGAACCGATCGCGGTCTCGAGACACACGGCAAAGTCGCGGCGCTCATCGACACCGGCTCGCCATTACAGCGCGACGTTACCGGCAAATACCGCAATGTGGGCTTCCGCATCACCGGAAGGACGCAGTTGCGTCATCAGGCCGGCGGCATGTGGGATGAGTGGTATGCGGCCATGGACGACGGCCGCTGGTTGTGGCTCGCCGAAGCGCAGGGCCGCTTCTATGTCACCTTCAAGACGGCCGATACCGCGCCCGCATTCGAGCATTTACAACTCGGCGGACCTGCACTCGACGACCTGGTTGTCGCGGAGATCGGGACCGCGGAATTGATTTCCGCCGAAGGCGAATTGCCGTGGACACCGGACGCGGGCAGCACATACCAATACGCCGATCTAACGAATTCCGATCGCCGCTTCGCCACAATCGATTACAGCGAAGAAGTCCCGATTGTTTTTAAAGGCGTCGAGACCACGCTGCGCGAGTTAGGCATTACAGGTGACGCGGCGCGACGCAATCGCGTCAGTGCCGTCGCGCTCAATTGCCCGAATTGCGGCGGCGCGCTCGAATTACGCGCACCAGATCAGGCCGAACGTATTTATTGCCCGTATTGTGGCGCCGGCAGCGACGTCAATAACGGCAAGCTGACGTTCTTCAAGAAACTCAAGAAGTCCCATATCCAGCCGATCATCCCGCTGGGCACCACCGGTACGATCGATGGCGATGCGTATGTCGTCGCCGGGTTCATGGAACGCGCGGTTCATTTCGATCGCGATTACTTTTGGACCGAGTATCTCCTCTACAACAAAGACAAAGGATTCCGCTGGCTCGTCGATAGCGATCAGCATTGGAGTTTTGTTACGCCGTTGCGGCCCGGCGACGTCCTCGATGCCGATCCGATGGGCGCGGGCGCGAAAGCCGTTCATTACGACGGCCGTCAATACAAATTGTTCCAGGACGCCACCGCGCGCGTGACGCACGTCCTCGGCGAGTTTTATTGGAAAGTCGCGGTTGGGGAGAAGGTCAATACCGTCGACTGGATCTCGCCGCCGCACGGCATCTCGAAGGAAGTGACACTCGAAGGCGCACAGGAGATCGCGTATTCGCACGCGCGCTACATGACGCTGGACGAGATCGAGCAGGCGTTCAATGTCCAGGCGCTTACGCGTCCTGTGGCGGTCGGGCCGATGCAGCCGTACAACGGCCCCCGGCTTTTCGGCACGTGGCTGTTTATGTTCGCGTTGCTGCTGATCGTGGCGATCGCCCTCGCGATGATGTTGCCGGGGAAAACCGTCTTGTCGAAGGATTTCGATCTCTCGGCCGAGCCTCCGGTCAGTGGTGGTCCCGATAATGCGCGCATTTCGTTCAGCGAGCCGTTCGAGTTATCGGGGAATTACAACGTTCAGATCAAATCGACGGCGAACGTCAATAATTCATGGGCGTACATCGGCGGCGATCTCGTCAACGAAGCCAGTGGCGGCGACGATTCATTCGAACAGAATTTCGAGTTCTACAGCGGTTATGAGGATGGCGAGTACTGGACCGAAGGCTCGCGCGACGCGACGAAATATCTGCCGCGACCGGAGAAAGGCCGCTACACGCTGCGACTCGAATCGCAGTGGGAAGCAGGGAAATCGCCGCCGCTGATTCACGTCGACGTGCGCGAGGGCGTGTTCCGCTGGCCGTATTTCATCCTGGCGCTGGTCGTCGTCTGTGTATTTCCGTTTATCTCCGTGATGAAGCAGTTCGCGTTCGAAAGCGAGCGCTGGAAAGACAGCGCGCATAGTCCGTTCACCGGTTTGCAGTCGGGATTGACGGACGATGACGAGGACGACGAGGAGGAATGATGCTGCGCGCTTTGTACACACTCATTGCGCTCGTGGTCATCGGCGGTTTCGCTTATGGAAACTGGCGCGGCATGGAACTGACCAGTTCGAAAAAAGGATTCGTTCCGCAGGGGATGCGCGGCGCACACGGCGGCGCGCGCACGTTCTGGTACGGCGGTTATCGAGGAGGCAAGTAAATGGAACCGTGGGTGCGCACATTACTCGGTACGATCGGATACACCGTCTTCGGTGTAATCGTGTTTGCCATTGCGTTTTTCGTGATGGTGAAGGTTTCGCCGTTCTCGATTCGCAAGGAGCTCGAGGACGATCAGAATGTGGCCGTGGCAGTGCTCATGGCCGCCGTGATCCTCGGGCTGGCGATCATTATCGCGGCCGTGCTGCATGGCTGATTCGTGAATCGCACCCCGATCCTGTTTCTCAACGTTCTCGTCATTGCGGCGTGCGGACTCATTTACGAGCTGCTCGCCGGAACCGTGGCGAGTTACGTGCTCGGCGATTCCGTCACGCAGTTCTCGCTGATTATCGGGATTTATTTGTCGGCGTTAGGCGTCGGCGCGTGGCTTTCGCGATTCATTGACCGCGATTTAGCCGCGAAATTCGTCGATGTCGAATTAGCGGTCGCTCTGATCGGTGGTTTATCCGCGCCGCTCCTGTTCCTCGGATTCTCACGTCTCTCCTGGTTTCAATTCTTCCTTTATCTCGTCGTCTTCACGATCGGCGCGCTCGTCGGGCTCGAATTGCCGATCCTGATGCGCATCCTCAAAGAGCATCTCGATTTCAAAGAGCTCGTTTCCCGCGTGCTGAGTTTCGACTACATCGGCTCGCTCATTGCGGCGGTGTTGTTCCCAATGTTCCTCGTGCCGCGCCTCGGGCTCGTACGCACGTCGATCGCGTTTGGCCTGCTCAATGCCGCGGTCGGGCTCTATGGCACGTGGTTATTGAAGCCATTGCTGCGTGGCGTAGGCGTTCTGCGCATTCGCGCGGTCATTGTCACGATCATTTTGTTGATCGCGTTCGTACGCGCGGATGATTTGACCTCGCTCGGCGAAGACGAGCTTTACGCGGACGAGATCGTCTACACGAAAAGCTCGCAATATCAACGCATTCTGCTCACGCGGAATGCGGCGGGATTCCAGCTTTTCCTCAATGGAAATCTGCAATTCAGCTCGGCGGATGAATATCGTTATCACGAAGCGCTCGTGCATCCGCCGATGGCGTCGGTCTCGACACCACGCCGCGTTTTGATTCTCGGCGGTGGCGATGGCCTCGCATTGCGCGAGGTGCTGAAATACAAAAGCGTCGAGCACGTAACGCTCGTCGATCTCGATCCGAAGATGACGGCGTTGTCGGATTCATTCCGGCCGCTGGGCGAGCTCAATCAGCATTCGTTCAAGGATCCGCGCGTACGCGTTGTCAATGCGGATGCGTTGATCTGGCTGGAGCAGGGGAATGATCGCTACGACACGGCGATCATCGATTTCCCGGATCCGAGCTCCTTCGCGTTAGGGAAGCTCTACACGACGCGCTTTTATCGATTGCTGCGCACGCGCTTGTCGCCTGACGCCGCGATCTCCGTCCAGAGCGGATCGCCACTGTACGCGCGCCGCTCGTTCTGGTGCATTGTGCGCACGATGGAAGCCGCGGGTTTGCAGGTGAAGGCCTATCAAACGACTGTGCCATCGTTTGGCGTTTGGGGATTTGCACTTGCGCGCATGCAGCCGTTCGATCTGCCACGGCACGTCACGGTGCCGGTGCGATATCTCGATGATGCGACGCTCGCGTCGATGTTCGTTTTCTCACGCGACATGCAGCCGCTGCCGGTCGAGATCAATCGTCTCGATAATCAGATGCTCGTGCGGTATTACGAAGAGGAATGGCGGCATTGGTCTTAACGCGCCGCGAAATCCTTGCCGCATTTCTGGGCGCGCCATTCGCCGCTGTCGCTTGTCGCCGCGAGCCTTCGATTCCGTCATTACCGCCGGGAGTGATTGTCGGCGCATCGCACGCGATCGGTCATCGGTTACGCGACGGTGGAGCGATCCCGCGACCGGCGCAATGGGAATCGCATGATGTTGTGATTGCCGGTGGCGGCGTTGCCGGATTATCCGCGGCTTGGCGTCTTGCCTCCGCGGGAATTGACGACGTCGTGATGCTCGAGCTCGAACCGGCGATTGGCGGTACGGCTCGCAGTAGTTCGTCTTATCCATGGGGCGCGCATTACGTCGTTGCGCCGTCGCCGGAGAATCGCGTTTTACACCGATTGCTCGATGAAATGGGCGTCATGGAAAACGGCGCGCCCGCCGAGCAGTTCATTGTGCGCGATCCGGAAGAGCGCGTGTTTTATCGCGGGCGTTGGTATGAGGGTTTGTATCTTTATGCCGGGGCGTCGCATGAGGACCTTCGTCAATTACACGCATTCGAAGCGGAGATGCAGCGATGGGCGAAATGGCGCGATAGCCGCGGACGTCCGGCATTCGTCATTCCAATGACATATGGCAGTGACGATGCTGAAGTCACGGCGCTCGATCGTTTATCGATGCGCACGTGGCTCGATCAGCACGGCTTCACCTCGCCGCGACTGCGCTGGCTTGTCGAGTACGCGTGTCGCGACGACTACGGCGCTTTACTCGACGACACGAGCGCCTGGGCGGCGATTTTCTATTTCGCGTCGCGCGAAGAACGTCCCGTGGTTACCTGGCCGGAAGGCAATGGACGACTGGTGGCGCATCTTGCTCGCTACGCACGTCCCCGACTTGGGTGGCTCGTCACGCAAATCACGCCGACGGATAGTGGTGCCGATGTGATTGCGGTTCATGGCGATCAAGTCATCGGCATTCACGCGAAACGCGTGATCTTTGCCGGTCCTCAATTTGTTGCGCGCCGCATCATTCCATCGCGCCTGACACAAGAGGAATTCACTTACGGGTCATGGCTCGTGGCGAATCTTAAGGTGCGAGATCGGCCGGTCGCCGACGGATTTCCGCTCGCGTGGGACAACGTTCTGTACGAAAGTCCCGCGCTGGGCTATGTCGTTGCGACGCATCAGCAGGGGATCGATCGTGGTCCTACGGTGCTGACGTATTACTACGCGCTCTGCGATCACGATCCGCGCATTGCGCGCGAACGGCTCTTGTCGCTGAATCGGGATCAATGGGCGGAGGTGGTCTTATCCGATTTGTCGCGCGCGCACCGCGAGATTCGCTCGTTGATCGATCGCATCGACATCATGCGCTGGGGCCACGCGATGGTGCGCCCGAAGCCGAATTTCGTCTGGAGTGCGACGCGCATCGACGCCGCTAAACCGCACGGTGCGATTCATTTCGCGAATACGGATCTCAGCGCCGTGGCATTGTTCGAAGAGGCGCTCTATCACGGCGTGCGCGCGGGCGAGGAAGTCGCCACCGCGTTGCGCCGACAGGGCTCGTCGTATCTCTGAAGCGCGCTGTATCCTTGAATCCAATGAACTTCGACTGGTGGCTCAGAGCATCGCGCGAGCGGCATCGTCGCGTGTTCTCCGGCATTTTTCGCAGAAATGCGTGGGGGAGCGAGGAGTCCGTCTCCGGACCAGGATCGACGCGCGAGCGCGGATCGGTTGTCGCACCCGCAATCGTCAAGTTGTTGACGAACCTCGGCGTCAAGACGCTGTTAGACGCGCCTTGTGGCGATTTCAATTGGGCTGCAACGGTTGCTGATGCGGTTGAGTCTTACATCGGCGTCGATGTTGTCGAAGAACTGATTACGCGGAATCAGCGCGAGCATGCCGCTCTGAATCGGCGATTTTTCATTGCGGACATTACGCGCGATTCGTTACCGAAGGCCGATGTCATTTTGTCGCGCGACAGTCTCGTGCATTTCTCTTACGCCGATATTCGCGCGGCTTTACGCAATTTCCGCGAGAGCGGCAGCGAGTATTTATTGACCCCGACGTTCATCGACCGCAAGGCGAATCGCAATATCCGCACCGGCGGCTGGCGCGCGTTGAATTTACAAATCCCGCCGTTCAACCTGCCGGCGCCGATCGAGATCATCGACGAGCAGTGTCTGCATACCGGCGGGATTTATCGCGACAAGCGACTCGCACTGTGGCGGTTATCGGATCTCTAATCAACTACCACTGACGAGCTTACTCGCCACCTTCTGAATTTCCGAACCCTGTGGCGCACGCTGTAAGGCATTCGCATACGCTTCGCGTGCGCCTTTCTCGTTGCCCGCGCTCTTGCGCAGATGCCCGAGGATCAGCCACGCTTCGGCTTCGGTCAGAGGAGAGGCCGGCGCCTTGACGATCTTCTCGAGCGCCGCAATTCCTTCATTCCGCTTTCCGCCTTGCGCGGTCGCGGCGGCATGCTGAATTTCAGCGCGTTGTGCGAGCACGTTGTCGCCCTTTGCACGCGCGCCGGTTTCCGCGAGCGCATATTCGCGTTGTGCATCCTCGAACGATTGCGCGCGGAGATACGCGAACCCGAGGGAGAAATGCGCTTCGGGAGTGTCGCCTTGTGCGCCGGCCTGCACCAGCGCGGAGCCGATCGACATCGCCAGTCGTAATTTCGCGGTCAGATCCGGCGCATTGGCCGGTTTCCAATCGAAACGCTG
>JBQCJC010000034.1:0-3818 GCA_051953135.1 Thermoanaerobaculia bacterium
CCCGCCGTTGGTCTTTGTTCGGCGGGCTGAGAGCCCGCCGCTCCACTATGCGGTTTTTGCGTGCGAGACCGCGCGCAGCAGATCCGTGGTGGTGATCACGCCCGCCACTTTTCCCGATTCCATCACCGGCAGACATCCATGCGTTCTGCCGATCATGCGCGTCGCGGCGTTGCGCACAGTTTCCCACGGCTCGCACGTTTCAAAGTCCGGGCTCATGATCTGTGCCACGGACTGGGAATCGTTCTTTCCGATCAGATCGCGATACGAGACCAGGCCCACCACCTTCTCGTCGTCGAGCACGACCAGGTGATGAATGCGGTTCTCGCGCAACTGCTCGCGGGCGATGCCGAGGGTGTCGGTTGGCTTCACGCTGATGACATGCGGGGTCATCAAATCTCTGACGTACATCTGTACCTCCTCCCCGTGACGCGAGTGTCGGAAATTACACGGGCAAGGCAGCGTGATCGTGCGCACCCGCCGTTGTGCTCGGTGCCACGCGAACGTTTCGTCGCGCGCTCAGGTAGTACAGCACCGGCACCGTCGCGCGCGAGAGCAGCAGCGATGCGACTTCGCCCGCCATCAGCGAGATCGCCAGTCCCTGAAAGATCGGATCGAACAAGATCACGCCCGCTCCGACGACCACTGCCGCGGCCGTGAGCATCATCGGCCGAAACCGCACCGCACCCGCATCGACCACCGCCTGTTCGAGCGGCATGCCCTGCGTCAAACGCAGCTCGATGAAATCGACGAGGATGATCGAGTTGCGCACGACGATGCCCGCACCTGCGATGAAGCCGATCATCGACGTTGCGGTGAAGAATGCGCCCATCGCCGCGTGCGCCGGAATGATGCCGACCAGCGAGAACGGGATCGCGGCCATGATCGCGAGCGGCGTGCGGAACGATTCGAACCAGCCGACGACGAGGATGTAGATCAGCACGAGCACCGCGGCGAACGCGAGACCGAGATCGCGGAACACTTCGTACGTGATGTGCCACTCGCCATCCCACTTCATCGCGGGCTCGCGCGTCGTGAACGGCTGCGTCGAAACGTAGCGCGTGAGCCCGAGTCGATCGAGCTCGCGATTCAGCCGAAGGATCGCGTACACCGGCGACTCTTCACTCCCCGCGACATCCGCGGTGACGTAGACAACCGGCATCAGATTCTTGTGGTAGATGCTCTTCGGCGCGTTCGTTTCTTCGATCGCGACGATGCTGCCAATCGGAATGAGCGTGCCGTTCGCGCCCCCGACTTTGATGTCGCGCAGTGCATCGATCGACGCGCGCATCGCGCGCGGCAGCTCGACCATCAGCGGCACGTCTTCGTCATCGGTGTTGATCACGACTCCCGCGCGAATGCCGGAGAGCGCGAGTCGCAGCGTCGCATCGAGTTGTTCCTGCGCGACGCCGCTGGCCGCGGCTTTCTCGCGATCGATCACGAAACGGTACTGCGTCTGATCATCTTCCATGTACGAATCGACATCGACGACGCCGGGCGTGCGACCGAAAATCTCCTGCACCTGCTTCGCGATCTTCGTCTGCGTCGCGGAATCAGGTCCGTAGATTTCGGCTACGAGCGTTTGCAGCACCGGCGGTCCCGGCGGCACTTCCGCGACTTTCACACGCGCGTGATTCGCTTTTGCGATCGGCTCGATCAACGTCCGTACGCGTTTCGCGATCTCGTGACTCTGCGCGTCGCGTTTGTCTTTCGGCAGCAGGTTCACCTGCAAATCCGCGACATTCGATCCGCGGCGCAAAAAGTAATGCCGCACCAGTCCGTTGAAGTTGTACGGCGACGCGGTGCCCGCGTACATCTGCCAGTTCGCGACTTCCGGCACGTCCGCGACTTTGCCGCCGATCGCGCGCGCGACCGCGGCGGTGCGTTCGAGCGTCGTTCCTTCCGGCATGTCGATCACGATCTGGAACTCGCTCTTGTTGTCGAACGGCAGCATCTTCACGCGCACCGCTTTGATCGCGAACAGCGACATCGATGCGACGAGCAGCACCGCGACGAGGATCAGAAAACTCCAGCGCCATTTCGCATCATTGATGATGCGACCCATGAGCTCGCGGTATTTGCGCGTCGTCCATCCTTCACGATGCTCGTGCGCGGGACACGTTTGCGGCAGCAGTCGTCGCGCGGCCCACGGTGTGACGAGGAACGCGACGATGAGCGAGAACAACATCGCCGCGGCGGCGCCGACCGGAATCGGTTGCATGTACGGTCCCATGAGTCCGCGCACGAAGCCCATCGGCAGAATCGCGGCGATGACGGCGAACGTCGCGAGGATCGTCGGGTTGCCGACTTCGGCAACGGCGTCGATCGCGATGTCCCGAAGTCCGCGGGTGCGGTTCTGCGGCAGGCGGTAGTGCCGCACGATGTTCTCGACGACGACGATCGCGTCATCGACGAGGATGCCGATCGAGAAGATCAGCGCGAACAACGTGACGCGATTGAGCGTGTAGCCGAAGAGGTAGAAGACGGCGAGCGTCAGCGCGAGCGTGACCGGAATGGCGATGGCCACGATGCCGGACTCGCGCCAGCCCAGCGTGAGTGCGATGAGGATCGCGACGGAGACGACGGCGAGAAACATGTGGAACAGCAGCTCGTTCGATTTCTCGGTCGCGGTCTCGCCGTAGTTGCGCGTGATCGTGAGCGTGACATCGTTCGGGATGATGACGCCCTTCATCGCGTCGAGTTTTGCTTCGATGCGATGCGCGAGCTCCGTCGCGTTGGTGCCTTTGCGTTTGGCGATGGAGATCGTGACGGCGGGACGCACGCGATCGTTTTCGCCGAAGAAGACGTAGTCGTCGGGCTCCTGCGCGCCATCGATCACGGTGGCGACGTCGCCGAGGCGTATGTTGCGGGCGAGGAGCAGACTTCGTACGTCGCTCGCATCGCGCAACAGGCCGCCGGTTTTGACGAGCACTTCGCGATCGTTCGCCGCGAACGCGCCGGCGTCGAGCTCGCGATTCGCTTGTTGCAGCGCGCTTGCGATTTGCGCGGGGGCGAGATTGTGCGCGGCGAGTTTCGCGGGATCGAGCACGATGCGCAGTTGTCGCTGCGCGCCGCCGATGATGGTGACGCTGGAGACGTTCTCGAGTTGTTTGATCTCGGTCTGCAGCGCCGCGGCGATTTTGCGCAGGGCGAGGGGATCGTAGCGATCGGCGGAAAGTGTGAGCGCGAGCACGGGCACGTCATCGATGGAACGCGGCTGGATCGACGGCGGCGGAATCTCGCCCGCGTGCGCTTGCAGTTTCGCGTGGAGCCGCGTGAGCGCGATCTCTTCGTTCGTACCGACCTTGAAGCGCACGACGATCATCGACATGCCGGACGATGAGGTCGAGTAGAGGTATTCGACGCCGGGGATTTCCCACAGGAGTTTCTCGACGGGCTTCGTGACGCGTTGCTCGACTTCGCTCGGTGTCGCGCCGGGCAGCGGGACGAAGACGTCGATCATCGGGACGACGATCTGCGGCTCTTCTTCGCGCGGCAGCAGTGCGATGGCGCCGAGGCCGATGAGGATGGAGGCGAGGATGACGAGCGGCGTGAGTTTCGATTCGATGAATGCCGCCGCGATGCGACCCGCGAGGCCGCGCTGGTCGCTCATGACACCTGCACTCCATCGCGAACATTGGTGGCGTCGAGGACGATGCGTTCGCCGGCCGTGAGGCCGGAGAGAACTTCGTTTGAATCGCCGAGGGTGATGAGGCGCATGCGCGCGACGTTGTTGGCGTCGAGGACGAAGACGGAGGTGAGGGCGCCGTTGCGAATGATGGCCTGCTCGGGCACGCGGAGGATTTCGCGATTGCCGGTGG
>JBQCJC010000035.1:0-5571 GCA_051953135.1 Thermoanaerobaculia bacterium
GCGCGTGTTCCTGCCGATGTGAATCATCTTCGTGCCGGTGTCGGCCTGCTGATCGTTGTTCGTCAGCGCGACCGAGTAGAACTCGCCGACCGATTCATCGCCCTGCAGGATGCAGCTCGGATACTTCCACGTGATCGCGGATCCGGTCTCGACCTGCGTCCACGAGATCTTCGATTTGTTGAACGCTTTGCCGCGCTTCGTGACGAAGTTGTAGATCCCGCCTTTGCCTTCCTTGTCGCCGGGATACCAGTTCTGCACCGTCGAGTATTTGATCGATGCGCCATCGAGCGCGATGAGCTCGACGACCGCGGCGTGCAATTGATTCTCGTCGCGCATCGGCGCGGTGCAGCCTTCGAGATAGCTCACGTATGCGCCTTCGTCCGCGATGATGAGCGTGCGCTCGAACTGACCGGTGTTCGCGGTGTTGATGCGGAAATAGGTCGACAGCTCCATCGGACAGCGAACGCCTTTGGGGATGTAGCAGAACGAGCCGTCGCTGAAGACCGCGCTGTTGAGCGTGGCGAAGAAGTTGTCGGTGTACGGCACGACCGAGCCGAGGTACTTCCTCACGAGCTCGGGGTGCTCTTTCACCGCTTCGCTGAACGAACAGAAGATGATGCCGAGTTTCGCGAGCTCGCCGCGAAACGTGGTGGCGACGGAAACGGAGTCGAACACCGCATCGACGGCGACGCCGCTGAGGCGTTTCGGTTCAGAGAGCGAGATGCCCAGCTTGTCGAACGTCGCGCGCAACTCGGGATCGACTTCATCGAGCGAGTTGAGTTTCTTCTTCTGCTTCGGCGCGGAGTAGTAGCTGCTGGCCTGATAGTCGATGGGCGGGTAATGCACGTTCGCCCACGTCGGCTCGGTCATGGTCTGCCAGTGACGAAATGCTTTGAGGCGCCACTCGAGCAGCCACTCCGGTTCTTCTTTCTTCGCGGAGATGAAGCGAATGATGTCTTCGTTCAAGCCCGGAGGCGCGACGTCGGCTTCGATGTTCGTGACGAAGCCGTCTTTGTATTCCTGTGATGCGATTTCCTGAATTTCTACGTTGCTCATGAAGCTGCCTCTCTGGCCGCCAGTTGCTGCTTGTCGATGATCGGAACAGGCATGCCGCCGCGCGCGAGATCCGCGAGCGTGACCTGCTCGAATGCGCCTTTGATCGCGCGGTTGATGCCGAACATGAATCGGCGCGACGGGCACGCGATGCGGATGGCGCAGGTGGCGTGGCCGAGGTCGTCGTAGGTTTCGCACTCGGTGAGATCCCACGGACCTTCGAGCGCTTCGATGAGCGCGCCGAGCGTGACGACATCGGCGTCTCCTTCGAACACGTACCCGCCGCCGACACCGCGCTGCGAGCTGATGACTCCTGCCTGATGCAGGATCTTCATCACCTTCGTCACGGCCGGAATCGGCAGGTGGTAGAACTCGGCGATCTCACGCGCGGCGGCAACCTGGCCCGGGTTACGGGCGAGGTAGACGGCAGCGAGGAGACCGTAGTCGGTGAGTCGTGAGATTTTGAGCATTTCGGGCGGGTGTCCTGAAAAGCGGCGGAAACCGTACCATGTCGGTACGGTTTCCTACAACTGCCCGAAAGGGTGGGTTCTTCCCTCTGCTCGCGTTCGTCAGCCGCGTGGAGTTTTATCGCTGCCGTTGCGTGCGCCGCGACCGGGACGATCGCCATGCACGGAACGTTCTTTCAGTTCGTCGCGACTCTGCGCTGTGCGGTAGTCGCGATCCTCAGTCGGAGTGTCTTTCGGTGACTGCGTCGGGCCGCCGACGTTGGTGCGATCTTTGGCCATTGGTGTCGTGTCCTCCGAATCGAAAGACCTCGCAAGATCAGCGCCGGATCATGGTGGCGAGCATCGTCGCGACGATGGTGTCGTCCGCAAAGACATCGGCAGTGACGGTCGTGAGTGTTTTGCCCGCGCGAACGACGCGCGCTTTCGCGATGAGCTTGTCGCCAATCGCGGGTGCAAGAAGATTGATTTTGAATTCGACGCTGAGGACGTTGGAGCCCGCGGGCATTTTCGTGAGCGCGGCATAACCGCACGCGCTGTCAGCAATGGATGCGAGGACGCCGGCGTGAATGGTGCCGGTCTGCTGGACGAGATCGTCGCGAAAGGGCAACGCGATGACGACTTCGCCGTCGCCGACATGTTCGAGCGAGGCGCCGATCAAGGTCATGAATTGCTGTCTGGGAAAGCTTTCGAGAACGTCTTGCTGGCTCACGAAAATCGATTCTACGTGGCACCCGGCTTGCGACTGATCATCGGCAAAAGACCAGCCTATGAAAACCAAACTGATCCTCTCACTGGTTGTCGCAGCAGCGGTGGCGTGCGGACGTGACGCCGACAAACGTGCGAGTGCAAACGAATACGAGACGGTGCAGGAAGGCGCCACCGGCGGCGTGACGGCCCAGATCAACGGCCCCGGCGAAGTGCTGCCTCCAATCACCGGCACGAATTCCGACACGACGACGACGTTCGGCATCGATCCACGAACGGTGACGAGCGCACCGCCAACGGTCGCGACGAATGTTCCGCCACCTGTTTCGACGATGCCGCCGCCGATGACGAGCGCATCACCAACCCCCGTTTATGTGCCGCCGGTTCCGGTGCAGCAACCGCGACCGGTAACTCCGCAACCACGCGAGGTGAAGCCGCAACCGCCTGTGTCACCAGAACCGGAGCAGACGGAAACGATCGCGCCGCCACCAACGCAAACGCATACGGATACGACGCAAGCGCCTCCACCACCGGAGCAGCAACAGGAGGAGGAGCCGAAGCCGACGCAAACGGATACAAGCACGACAACGCAGGAGCCACCACCGCCTCCGCCACCGATGGGGTAATGGCGTTAACGGCGGCGAGGACGCCGCCGGTCCAGCCGGCGATGACGCCGGCGCTCCACCCTGCGGCTCGAGCGAACAACGCGCTGAGCTGTCGTGGCGAAGCCACGCAGCGAAGCACGCACCGTCTCAACCAAACCCACACGCACGCTCAACTGCGGCGACGCCCACCCGCACACGCATTCCTCGCCATGACGCGCGCGAGGCGGTCGCCGTCAGCTTGCAGCGTGCACTTCGGCCGCGCAGCCGCGCGTCAGCGCGCTGCCGACGGCCGAAGTCGCGCTCAACTGCGCAGCGCTGTGCGCTGCGACAGTTGCAGCGCTAGAATGCGCGGCCTATGTCGTCCCGGGTGACGTTTCAGTCCCTGATCCTCCGGCTCCAATCCTTCTGGGCCGAACGCGGCTGCATGATCGAAACTCCTCTCGATCTCGAAGTCGGCGCCGGCACCATGCACCCCGCCACGTTCCTCCGCGTCCTCGGCCCCGAACCATGGAACGTTGCGTACGTCCAGCCTTCCCGCCGTCCGGCAGACGGTCGTTACGGAGATAACCCGTTCCGTCTGGGCAAGCATTACCAGTTTCAGGTCATCCTGAAACCCTCCCCGCTGAACGTTCAGGATCTCTATCTCGACTCTCTCCGCGCCATCGGTCTCGATCTCACCAAACACGACATCCGCTTCGAGGAAGACAACTGGGAATCCCCCACCCTCGGCGCATGGGGCGTCGGCTGGCAGATCCTCCTCGACGGCATGGAGATCACGCAGTTCACCTACTTCCAGCAGGCCGGCGGCATCGACCTCGCTCCCATCTCCGCGGAGATCACCTACGGCCTCGAACGCCTGACGATGTTCCTCGCGCGCAAGAGCTCGATCTTCGACATCGAGTGGACGAACGACGTTCCGTACGGCGCGGTGCGCAAGCAGGACGAGTTCGAATTCTCGAAGTACTACTTCGAACACGCCGACATCGATCTGCACTGGAAGCTTCTCGATGCGTACGAAGCCGAGGCACGACGCTGTCTCGATGAAAAGCTCGTGCTTCCCGCGTACGACTTCACACTCAAGTGCTCGCACATGTTCAACACTCTCGATGCGCGCGGCGCGGTTTCCGTGACGGAGCGCGTCGGCGTGATCAAGCGCGTGCGCGACCTGGCCGTGCGCTGCGCCGAGGGATACCTCGAGGCGCGCAAAGAGCTGGGATTCCCGCTGCTGCAGGCGGTGACCGCCAATGGCTGATTACTTTTTCGAGCTTCTCACCGAAGAGATTCCCGCGTGGATGCATGACGCTGCCGCCGCAACGCTCCGCGAGCGCCTCAGCAAACTCGCCACGGACCTCGGCAGCACGAACGATGACGTCACCGTCAACACCACCACGCGTCGCATCGTCTTCCTCCTGAAAAACCTTCGCCTTCGCGAAGACGATCGCGAACAAGAGCTCAAAGGCCCGCCGAAGAAATCGGCGTACGACGCCGACGGCAATCCATCGCCCGCGCTGCACGGCTTCCTGAAAAAGCAGAGCGCGACGCTCGACGACGTTCTTCCGAGCGACGACGCGTACGTCATGATCCGCAAGAGGATCGCGGGTCGCGACACCGGCGATGCATTGAAAGAACGCATCCCCGAAATCATCGAAGGCATTCGCTGGCCGAAGATGATGACCATTTACGCCGGCGATCGCTCGTACTCCTACATCCGTCCCGTGCACTCAGTCATCTCGATTTTTGATGGCCAGCACCTGCCGCTCTCGATCTTCGGCATCGCCTCCGGAACCTCCACCGTCGGCCATCGCACACTCGCGCCGAAATCATTCGACGTCACTTCGTACAACGAGTACGTCTCGAAACTCGAGCTCGCGCGCGTAGTCGTCGATCCTGCACGTCGTCGTGAAGTCATGGCCGCGCGTGCGCGCACGCTGGCGAACGAAGTTGGAGGCACACCGTCCACCGACGCCACAATCTGGTCGCAGTGGCAATACCTCACCGAATACCCCGGCGTCGTGCGTGCCGAGTTCCGCCGCGATTACCTCGCGCTGCCGGAAGAAGTACTCGTCACGGTCATGCGCGTGCATCAGAAGCAACTTCCGATTCGCGATCGCGACGAGCGACTCACGAACTCGTTCCTCGCGGTGCTCGATAACGAAGGCGATCCGGAAGGCAACGCCGCGTACGGCAATTCGTTCGTCACCAACGCACGCTTCGCCGACGCGCAGTTCTTCTACGAAACCGATCGCCGCAAAAAACTCGAAGAGCGCCTCGAACAACTCGAGCATCTGCAGTTTCAGGAAAAGCTCGGCAACTATCGCGACAAGACGCGGCGCATCGAACAGATCGCGAACGGCATCTGCGAGCTCGCAAACATCGATAAGAGCGATGTCGCCATCGCGGCGCAGCTTTGCAAAACCGATCTCGTCACGGAGATGGTGAAAGAGTTCACCGATCTTCAGGGTCACGTCGGCGGCATCTATGCGCGCGAAGAAGGTCAGCCCGACAGCGTGTGGCAGGCGATCTACGATCACTATCGTCCAGTGAGTCTCGACGACGCGCTGCCGCGCACCACATCCGGTGCGGTGGTCTCGCTCGCCGATCGCATCGACACACTCGTTGGCTTCTTCTCAATCGGCGCGAAGCCGACCGGCTCGAAGGATCCGTTCGGACTGCGCCGCGCCGCGCCGGGCGTCGTGCCGCTTCTGTTTTAAAACGCCAACCGCGAGCTACCCCACCGCCTA
>JBQCJC010000036.1:0-7712 GCA_051953135.1 Thermoanaerobaculia bacterium
GGTTTAGCTTTTGTTGGTTGTTGGTTGCGGTTTGTTGGGAGCACGACGAAAGCCTGGGGGGGGTTCCCCCAACAACGGACAACCGAAAACCAACAACCAACGCCGTCAACCAGTCACCGGCAATTGCCTCAGAATCCACCCCATCCACTCCTGCATCCCCTCATCGCTCACACTCGATACGCCGACGATGTCCGCGGTCGCGTTCACCTGTCGCGCGTTTTTCTTTGCGAGCTCGTAATCGAAGGGGACGTGGGGGAGGAGATCGGTCTTCGTCAGGAGAATGAGTTTCGACTTGAAGAAGATCGACGGGTACTTCAGCGGTTTTTCTTCGCCTTCGGTCACGGACAGCAGGACGATCTTTGCGGCTTCGCCGAGGTCGTAGCTCGAAGGGCAGACGAGATTGCCGACGTTCTCGATGAAGAGAATGTCGAGATCGTGCAGATCCCATCCTTCGAGATGCTTCGTGATCATCTTCGCGTCGAGATGACATGTCCCGCCGGTCGTGATCTGTCGCACCGGGTACCCGAAGCGCGCCAGTCGTGTTGCGTCGGCGTCGGTTTGAATGTCGCCGGTGAGCACCGCGGCGTGCACACCATCCGGCAGTAACTCGAGCGTGCGTTCGAGCAATCGCGTTTTGCCCGATCCCGGAGAGCTGATGAGATTCACGACGAGCGTGTTCGCGGCGGCGAAGCGCTCGCGCAATTCGATCGCGAGCCGATCATTTTCCTTCAACACTTTTTGTTCGAGCGGAACGACGCTGGTCATGAGTCCTCCAATGAATCGGCAGCAAGTTCGATGTATGCGATGTCGAGCTCGTCGCCGGAAATGCATTCGCCGCGCAGCGAATCGCAGTCCGGGCAGGCGAGCGTGTAGCGATCGGCGCTGAAGCGCGCGTCGCAGTCGAGGCAGTGCTGCACGCGCGGCAGATACTCGACATCGAGTCGCAGCGGATCGAGATCGCTGCCGCCGACGAGCGCGTCGAAGCCGAAACGCAGCGAATCCGGCTCGACGCCCGCGAGCTCGCCGATGCGCAGACCGACCGCAATCGCGCGCGTGCCGGGACGCTGCGCCAGCTCGTTGCGAACCGCGTCGATGACCGACGCTGCGATTCCGACTTCGTGCATCGAATCGAGTATCGGCGGGGCCTGCACATCGCCCCGTGACGCTCGGCGCGCCGCGATGTGAGCGCCGTCACGCGGCGTCCGTATTAAACTGTCTGCACGCCACCCATGCTCGAACGTCTGCGAAATGCCATCCGGCCCAGCGGAGAGGAAAAGCCGCTTCCGCGGAAGACGACCGAGGTGCGCCTGCAGGTGGACGATCATGACGACCCACTCGAGCGCGCGCACAAACACGAGCCGGCGCTGATCATGCTCGAAGGCGATCTGCCCGGACAGGTGTTTCGCGTGAAGACCGGACGGCAGATCATCGGACGTCGTCCCGAGTGCGACATTCGCATTCGCGAGCGCGCGGTGAGCGGCATTCACGCGGAAGTGATTCGCGTGCGCGACGTGGTCACGATCAACGATCTCGCATCGACGAACGGCACGCTCGTCAACGGCATGCGCATTCGCAATCCGGTGTCGCTCGTGCAGGGCAATCTGCTGAAGATCGGCAACTGCGTGTTCAAGTACGTCGACTCGCTGCTCGAGGTCGAGTTCACCGAGGCGCTGCATACGCGCGGTACGACGGATCAACTCACCGGCGCATACAACAAGGCCTACCTCGTCGCGCGCCTCGGCTTCGTGCTCGACACCGCGAGTGAATCACGGCCGGCCGGCATCATCACCTTCGACTTCGACAACTTCAAACAGGTGAACGATCAGCACGGCCACGCCGCGGGCGATCACATTCTGCGCGCGACGTCGGCGATGATTCGCGATCAGTTCGTGCGCCGCGCCGATCTCTTCGCGCGCATGGGCGGCGAGGAGTTCGTGATCGTGTTGCCGGAGACGCCGCTCGAAGCCGCGGCCGATGTCGCGGAGCGTTTGCGCGCCACACTCGAAGCTTCGACGTTCAGCTACGAGGGGCAGGACATCAAACTCACCGCATCGTTCGGCGTGTGTTGCGCGACGAGCGCGGTGGAGCAGCCCGAGTTCGTGCTGCTGCGCGCGGACGAGTTGTTGTATCGCTCGAAGCGCGATGGCCGCAATCGCGTGAGCTGCTGACGAACGTCAGCGCACCGCGTTGAACACACCGTCGACGACGCGCGCCATCTTCGCGTAATCGAGCGTCTCTGCCGTGTCGCGTCGCGTGTGGTAATTCGGATTTCGCAGGAACGCCGTATCCGTGATGAGCACCGCCGGTACGTCGATGCTCCAGTAATTGCGCTGATCGCTTGCATCGAGTGTCTCTCGCGGTCCGGTGAAACTCTCGACGCGAATTCCGCCCGCGCCGCGCATGCCGCGTTTCACGTCGCGTACGAGTGTGCGATCGCGCCAGCCGCCGCCGATCGCAATGAAATCGCCGTGCGATGGATACAACAGCGCGAAGAGCCAGTTCGGCCACGTCTGCGGCGCGTTGTAGTGCCCGATCATTTCGAGGCAGATCATGCCTGCCGTCGGTACGCCATTCAGCGATTCCGCATGGACGGCACTCCCCATTTGCGTCGATCCGAAAAATGGCGGCTCTTCATTCGCGTATGCGACGAGCATCACCGGGCGCTTCGGCGGATGTGCGCGTAGCAGTCGCGCAAGCTCGAGCAATCCCGCGGTGCCACTGGCGTTGTCATCGGCGCCGGGTAACGCACCGGCATTACAGAACGCGTCGTAGTGCGCGCCGACGACGAGCAGCGGATTGTCGTGCGTCGCTTGCGGACCGAATGACGCGATGACGTTGCGATAGTGCTTCCGCCGCGCATCGAACTCCTGCGATGCGACGTGCGCGTTCGTTTTGCGGAACGCGGCTTCGATGTACGCCGCCGCGCGTTCCACCTCGGCGGGCGTGTCCGCGCAACGCGAGATGCTCGTGAGAAATGCAACGTGTCGATACAAAGCACGCGGTTCGCTGCGCGTATCGACGTCGTAGCTCTTCGTGAAGAACACCGGCTGTTTCAGTGCGGTGATGCCGATGGCGATGACGATCGCAACGATGGCGGTGATGCGCAGAACCGGCTTCATCGTGCATGAGACGGTTTCGCCGGCCGTGTAGTTGCTCCACTACAATCTGTGCATGCTCCTATTTCTCCTTCTCCTCGCGTTCGGACCGCAGGGCATGCCTTTGGACGATCGCGGCGAGATCCTCATTCGCATCGAGCCGGGCCTGAACGTGCTGCTCGATGGCGAGCCGGTCGGCATCACGTCGGCGCGCGAAAACGGTCTGCTGATTCAGCAGGTTCGTCCCGGGATGCACAAACTGAAATTCGAAGGCCCTGGTGTTTCGCTGGAGACGCCGGTGGAAGTGATCGCGGGACAACGGACGCCAGTGACGATCTCGTCGCTCACACTGCGTGCGGCGGCGCGCAAGCGCAAGAGCGATGTCGAAGTGCGCGTCGATACCGACAGCGTCGATTGTTCGGCCGCGGTAGGCGAGTGGCGTCAGCCGATGGTCGAGCCGCCGTCGCTTTTGTTCGAGGATGTGGCGATCGGAAAGCAGCGCGTGTCGGTGACGTGCGATGGACGCACGCTCAATCTCAATGTCGACATCGCCGCGGGACGCAAAGTGGTGATCGGCGCGAATTTCCGCACGAAGTCGATCAAGGTCGTCGAAGACAAGACACGCATCAAGGAGTTGGTCGTGAGGTCGTCACGCGACTCGCTGATGGATGCGCCGATCTCGGCGAATGCGAAGCGCGCGCTGATGGCCGCGATTCCGGCGAATGTGACGGTGCTCGATTTCTACGTTCGCGGCGATCGCAAATTCGTGGTGCGTCTGGAGTCGACCCGCTCGGGGGATATCAGCACGGTCACGTCGCGATTGCTGCGCAGCGGTGAAGTGATCTCGGCGCAGAGTCAGCTCATCGAGGAGCTCGACAATCCGCCGCGCGCGCGCACGGATGTGATCATTCTCTTCGGCAACAGAGGCATGGTGGCGAACTAATCATGCGCGAGCTCGTGCTGCTGCTGGTTCTCGTGATGCCGGTATTCACGACGGTGTCGAACGAGAAACTGCATCAGGGCGATCTGATTTTTCAGGAGTCGGAGTCGGCGCAGAGCCGCGCGATCCAGCTGGCGACGAAGAGTCGCTACAGCCACATGGGCATGCTGGTCTATCAGGACAAGCAGTGGTTTGTGTACGAGGCCGTGGAGCCGGTCAAGCTGACGCGGTTGCAGGACTGGACGAAGCGCGGGCGCAAGCAGCATTACGTGGTGAAGCGGCTGAAGGATGAGTCGAAGCTCTCGCCGGATGTGCTGCGCAGGATGCAGGAGATCGGCCGGCGTTATCAGGGGAAGCATTACGACCTGACGTTCGACTGGAGCGACTCGCGCATGTACTGCTCGGAGCTGGTGTGGAAGATTTATCGCGAGGGCGCGGGCGTTGAAATCGGCGCGCTGCAGAAGCTTCGCGATTTCGATTTGTCGTCGAAGGTGGTGCAGAAGAAGTTGCGTGAGCGCTACGGCAATCATGTGCCGCTCGATGAGCCGGTGATTTCTCCGCAGGCGATGTTCGAGTCGCCGCTGCTGAAGGAAGTAGCGCGCCGGAACTGATGCGCGCCACGTTTCGACACGAAAGGTGTCTTTTTCGGTATGCGTCGCCCCTGGGCAGTTCTGCTGGCCTTCACCATCGGCTTCGTCTGGGCGGTGGTGTTGATCTTCTACGCGATCGCAGCGGATCCCATTCCGCAGACCACGAGGATCATCACAACGACGCATACGGAATCGCGCAGTCTCGCCGCGACGCCTGCGGTGACCGCGTCAGAACCGGAAGCGGTCGAAGTCGCGACTGCCGAAGTCGCGACCAGGGAAGAACAGGAAGCGCTCTATCTCGGCAACACGAACACGCACAAGTTTCATAAGAAGGGTTGTTTCTCATTGCGCACGTGCGTGAATTGCACCGCGAAATTCGCGACTCGCGAAGAAGCCATCGCCGCGGGCTTTCGCCCGTGCGGAAACTGCAGACCTTAGAGCGGCAGCGAATTCGTCACGCTGCACTGAAGCGTGTATGTGCCCGGCGGATCCTCGAACCAGTCGCTCGTCTGTTCACGCTTGCGGCCGATGCGCTCGATCGACGTGACGTTGAATTGATAGTCGTAGGCGCCGAGATGTCCAAACGTGCGCCGAATCTTGCGGCCGAAAATGATGTCGGTTTTCGGCAGTTCGAGCGTTCCGATGAACGTCACATCGACGCGACTATTACTGAACGAAACGGTGTTGTCGCACGACGGCGTATGAACGGAGTCGAACGTGCGCACCCATCGCCGGTACACGCGCGGTGATGTTGCACGTTCCGTATTCGCATCGAAGTTGATCCAGACCTGGCGATCGTTGCATCGGTCTCCCGCGAGGAAAGCCTGCTCGAACCCGGAGGCATACGTTCCGCGCACCGTCACGACCTGACCTTCGTACGCTTCGGCGGAGGCGGTGAGATCGCAAACGCTGATCGCTTCGCGCTGCTGCGCGGCGATCGGCATGGCGATGAAGAACAACACGAGCAGCGCGCGTTTCATCATTTCTTCTCGTACTTCCAGTTGCGCGATTTTCCCTCGGTCAGCCACTCGATCGTTTGCGCGACGCGCTTCTCTTTTGTCGCGGCTTGTTTCGCTTCCGCGATCCATTCGATGTACTCGCGGCGATGACTCGGCGCAAACGCTTCGAATGCCTTTTTCGCTTTCGGTGATTTCTTCAACGCCGCTTCGAGCTCCGCGGGGACATCGGGCATCGGCGCGGGCGCGCGTTTCGGACGCTCGACTTTCTCTCCGGATTCGTTGACGCGAATCGCTTCCTTCACGTACTCGACGAGGATTTTCTCCGCGGGCAGTTGCGAGACATCGCTCACCTGACCCGCGGACATCGGTCCGGTCGCGGCGGCGAGGATGCCGTGCGGATCGTTCATGAGCTGCGGCTTCCAGAAGCCCCAGTTCACGTGCGCCTTGAACGCGGCCATGCCGCCGAGAACGCCTTTGTATTCGAAATGCGGCACGCGCCACTTGATCGTCTCGACGATGTCGGGACTCGCTTTGTGAAACGCCTTGCGAATGCGCTCGAGAATCGGTTTCGCAAACGGCGCGGCATTCGCGATGTAGGCGTCGACTTCCGGCGACGTGTTTTTCATCAGCGCCGATTCTAGGCGCAGCTACGCAAATCCGCGCGGACGTTCATCGAGCGTCGTCGCGATGTCGAGCAGCGCGGCGGTGTAGATCGGATCGTCGAGTTGCACGTCGATGTCTTTCATCGACTTCGCGGTGCGAATGGTGACGACGTTCGGATCGATGTCGACTTCGACATCGTCGATCTTCACGAGCGGGATGTCCTGCTTCTTTTTCGCGACGACGACGACGCGGCGATTCGTGACGAAGAGCGTGCACGATTCCGTCGGAACGAGTTTCGCGACCGGTTTGCCGTTCACGCGCTCCCACACTTTGCGCAGCAGTGAGCCTTTGGCCGCGTGCAGACAATACTCATGGAAGCCGAGTCCAAGCTCCGCGCAGGTTTCTTTCGGCAGGTCTGTTTTCGTGATGCCGCGCAGTTGCTCGAACTCTTCGATCATGCGCGCTTCGACAGGAATGTCGTTGTCGCCGATGCCGAGTCCTTCGCGAAGACGGCGCAGCTCGGCGGCTTGTGCTTCGCCGAGACGATCGTCGGCGAGGAGATGCCAGACGACGGTGCGATAGATGTCGAGCTTCACGCCTAACTCGTCCGCGGGTGCGAGGCCGACCGCGCGCGAAACGCGCGTGACGAGATCGCCTAGCTCTGTCGCTTTCGCCGTGCCGAGGCGGCCGAGTGCTTCGAATGCGATGTCGAGCGCGGTGCGGCGCGCGTATTTGCACCAGACGTCGTAGGGGAGCGTGAGCTTCTCGTGCTCGTGCGTCGCGGCTTCGAGTGTGTTGCGTCCGGGGTTTTGTCGCAGACGTTCGAGCGCGGTGGTGTAGGAGTTGAGCAGCGCGCGATGACGTTTCTCTTCTTCTTCGCGCGCGACGCGTTCGCGCTCTTCCTGTTCTTTGATCCTGCGTCGCGTTTTCGCGGTGAGGACGATCGGCACGGCGATGAGAATCAGGCCGAGGATCACTTCCACCCATCCCTGCGGGCGGCCTTTGCTGATGACCGCGAATCCGAGGAGCAGCAGCACGATGCCGACGATCGTCATCGCGAGAAACAGCCAGCCGCGTTTCGTGCCGTCGAAGACCGATTTCAGAAACGGCGTCGCGCTGATTCCGGTTTTCTCCGGCAGTACCGGTGCGTTGACGGACGAGCGATTGTCGGCGAAGTAGAAACCGGACATGCGCTTGCGCAGAAATTCGCCGCGCCCGCCGGTGGAAAGATCGGGAACGGAATCGATTTCATCGCGAAGACTGCGAGGCGACACGCCGAAGCGAATGCGCCCGTTCGCGAGCGCCTTACGAATGTAGAACGTCACCGAGCGCAAGTGTTTGCGGAATGTGTGCCTGAAATGGTTGGTGGTTGATGGTTGTGGGGGGGGGGGGGGGGGGGGGCGGCGCGGGGGGGGGGGCGGGGGGGGTGGGGGGGGGGGGGGCCCCCCCCCCGCCCCCCGCCCCGCCGCCGATCCGGCACGCCGTCGGAGCCGCAGCGGGTCCGGTGCCGATGTAGCCCCAGGAG
>JBQCJC010000037.1:0-3260 GCA_051953135.1 Thermoanaerobaculia bacterium
AGCCCGCCGCCATTTTGAAAAGTGGGCGGGCTAACCCCCCGCCCCTCCACTTCTTAGAACAGGAACTTCGCCGCCAACTGAACGATCCTCGGACCCGCCGATGTCGTCGGTGTGCCGTAGGCCGCGAGTCTCGTCAACGAATTCGCGCTCGCGTTGTACGAGTAGTACGTGCGATTCACGTTGCTCACGTTCGAGCGATTGAGCACGTTGAATGCTTCGGCGATGAGCTGCATCTTCACACCGCCGAATGCGAGATCGCGCGTGATACGCGGATCGATCGAAAGCTGCGACGGCAGTCGTTCCGAGTTGCGCGTGAATCCCGGCGCGATGTCGTTCGACGCGTTGCCGTCATTGTTCAGATCCGCATTCACGACGGGCGTGAACGGCTGACCGCTCTGATAGCTCGCGATCCCGCTGATCGTCCAGCCCGATGCAAGCCCGCGCAGCCAGCCGGTCGAAAGCGTCTGCGCGTAGGAATCGAGCGCCCACACGCCGCTCAACACGATGCGATGGCGCACGTCGTTGTCGCCATACGTGTAATCGACATCGAAGTCGCCCGGATCCGAAATGAACTTCCCGTCATCGGTGCCCGGCACAACCGCGGTCGCATCCGGCTTGTCGTCCTTCACCGTCGAGTACGTGTACGCGAGACGCGCCTGCCAGTTGTTCGAGAAACGCTTCTGCACATCGAGCGTGATGCCGTCGTAGCGCGAACGCGCGCTGCTCTGAAATTCGATGATGCGCGCGAAGTTCGTGAACGGGCGGCCGTTGTACTTCGTGTACGAAACGCTTTCGCCGCCGACCACGGTCGACGTCACGCTCGTCGGCGCCGAGATGTTGATGTCCGCGGAGCGCGTGAGGTCTTCGCCCTTCACGTACTGATACGTCGCGCCGACGAGGATGTCGTTCGTGAGTCCGTGCTCGACACCGAGCGAACCCTGGTGCACGCGCGGATTTTCGTAATCCTTGTCGAACACGAAGATCGTCGGCTTCGGAATCGATGCGCCGGTCGGGATCGACGTGTAGACGCTCGGGTATGCCGGAATGAGATCGCCGGTGAACGTGATCGTCTGCACGTTGATGCCGTTGTTCGAATGCGCGGTGCCGATCATGATCGCCGGCGTGCGGCCGTAGAAGATTCCGTAGCCGCCGCGCACGACGGTGCGGTTGTCATTGCGAGGCGTCCACGCGAAGCCCACGCGCGGTCCGATGTTGTTGCTGTCTTCCGGAACGACCGACGTATCGAGTCCCGCGGCGAGAAGCTGCGCATCGGGGTTCTGCACATCCGGTTGCGCGATGTCCTGCTTGTCGTAACGCAGACCCGCGGTCACGGTGAGCGTCGGCATCACGCGCCATTCGTCCTGCACGAAGAGACCGATCTCTGTGATGTCGGGATGCGTCGTCGGACCGGTCGTACCGGGACCCGCGAATGCCTGAAGGAAACGCGCGGGTTTGCCGGTCGCGAAATCCGCGAGGCTGTTGAAGCGATACGACCCCGCGAAGTTGCCGGGAAAGTAATTGAGGATGTCGTCGCTGCTGTAGTCGAAGCCCGCTTTGAACGTGTGCGCGTTCCACAGATACGTCGCCGTATCCGCGAGCTGCTTGCGCTTGATCGTCGTCTCGCGCGGCGAGAACGTGTTCTGACCGACGCGTACGACGAGATTGCCGTCGTGGAACACTTCGACTTCGGGGCCGCTGAAGTTCGCTTCGCCCGGCTCCTGATCTTTCGCGTACTGCGCGCGCACTTCGTTGAAGAAGCTGCTGCCAGTGGTCGTGGTGAAGACGCCGGAAAGCGTGTCGGTGTTCACGAGCGAATCGCCCGTGTGCTCGACCGAGTTCTGAATGTTGCCGTTCTCGTAGTTCTTGCCGGCGAACTCCTGGCGGTTGTAGCGCAGCGAGAGATGCGCGTTCGCGAAGAGCTCGTGATCGGTCTTGAGGAGATAGACGTCCTGATCCTGACTGCGAACGTAATCCTGGCTGCGCGCGAGCAGCGCGTCGTAGCCCGCCTGATCCTGCGGCGTGCGAATCGTGATTGTGCGGCCGCCGCCTAACACGACCGGATTCGGGAGATCGTTGCGCTGCGCGTCGTAGTTCGCAAAGAAGAAATGCTTGTCGCGCACGATCGGACCGCCGACCGAGCCGCCGTACTGATCGAAGTGATACGGGCTCTTCGCGCGGTTGTTGATGACGTTGATGTAATCGTTCGCGTTGTACCGCTTATCGCGGAGGAAGTAGAAGAGCGTGCCGTCGACCTGGTTCGTGCCGGACTTCGTCACGACGTTGATCACCGCGCCACCCCCGCGTCCGTATTCGGCGGAGTACGCATTCGCGTTGACCTGAAACTCTTTCACCGCGTCCTGCGAGAACTGGTACGGCGCGCGTCCGGATCCGGTACGGCCGAGGGACTGCCCGAAGAAGGTGTTGTCATTGTTTGCGCCGTCGATGACGAGCGAATTCAATGTGCCGCGCTGACCGGCGAAGCTGATATCGCCCGCGCGCACGTCTTTCACGACGCCCGGCGTCGTGAGCACGAAGTCGATGAAGTTGCGGCCATTCGTCGGGAGATTCTCGATCGCTGTTTCGTTCACGACCGAGCTCACCTGTGTGCGATCGGTCTCGACGAGCGGCGCTTCCGCGGTGACGGTGACGGTCTCGGCGACACCGACTTTCATCGCGAGATCGAGACTCACGTTCGTGCCGACGTTGACGACGACCTGCGATCTGCGCGCCGGCTGAAAGCCTTCGAGCACCGCGTCGACGGAGTACGTCGCCGGCGGCAGAAGACCGAGCTGATATGCGCCTAACGCGTTCGTGACCGTGGTGCGCGTGGCGCTCGTCGCGGCATTTGTCGCGGTGACCGTGACGCCCGGAAGCGCGGCTCCGGAATCGTCAGTGATCGTGCCGGAGATTGAGCCCGTCGAGCTTTGTGCGAGAACTGCAGTGGAGATCAGTAGACAAGCGAGAAGCAGAGAGAGAGTTCTGCGAACACTCATGAATTCATCCTCTTACCGTAGTTGCGATTGAACGATGTTTACGTTTTTACGTTTTGGAGCGCCTGTTGGACGCAGGCGATTTGCATATTATCCGTCGCATGAGCATTGCGAGCATCAACCCGGCGACAGGCGAAACGATCGCGACTTTCGAAGCACACACGAGCGCGGACATTGAACAGAAGCTGCAACGCGCGGTCGAAGCATTAGGTGTAAATCGCGCGCGAAGTTTTGCGCAGCGTGCAAGCCTCATGAATCGCGCCGCGGAGA
>JBQCJC010000038.1:0-3079 GCA_051953135.1 Thermoanaerobaculia bacterium
CTCCACTTTGCGCCGCGCCGCCTACAAGATTGCGCGTACCACACCGCCATCCACGCGCAGCGCGGCACCATTCGTTGCCGATGCCTGCGCACTGCAGACGTACACGATCATCGCCGCGACCTCTTCCGGCGTTGCGAAACGCTGGAGCAGCGATGACGGTCGCGCAGACGTGAAGAATTCTTTCTCCATCGTCGCGAAATCCGTACCGCGCGCTTCGGCCATCTGCTGCACGAATGTTCCGACACCCTCGGAGCTCGTCGGTCCCGGCAGCACCGTATTGACCGTGACTCCGCTGCCGATGGTCGTCTCCGCGAGTCCGCGCGCGACCGCGATCTGCGCGGTTTTCGTGACGCCGTAGTGAATCATCTCGACCGGAATCTGCACGCCCGACTCGCTCGAGATGAACACGATGCGACCCCAGTTCTGCCTGCGCATGCCGGGCATCCACGCGCGTGCGAGACGAACGCCGCTGAGGACGTTCGTCTCGAAGAAACGCAGCCAGTCCGCGTCAGTGATCTCTTCGAAATTCTGCGGCGCGAAGATGCCGACGTTGTTCACGAGGATGTCGACGTGCGGCAGTTGCGCGATCACGGCGTTGCATCCTTCGCGCGTGCCGAGATCCGCCGCGATACCGCGCGCGTTTCCGCCGATCGCCTTCACCGCTTCATCGACGCGTGCTTGCGTGCGACCGTTGATCACAACGCGCGCGCCTTCTGCCGCGAGCGCCTGCGCGGTCGCGAAGCCGATGCCCGCGGTGGAGCCGCTGATGAAGGCGATCTTGTCTTTGATTTGTAAATCCATGAACTTCCTCCAACGTGGAGTGCGGTGGCGCAAGCCACCCCTTTAAACGCGCGGTTCGAAAGCGGCAGCTCGCGCTGCCGCACTCCATGAACTTCAGATTCCTCCGAGGGCTTTGTACACCCCGACCACGCTCGTGAACACGCGCGACTCCGCCTGCGCCACCGCATCTTCGGCTTGCAACTGCGTGCGCTCGGCATCGAGCAATGCAAGAAAGTCCGCAACGCCTTCGCGATACCGAGCGCGGGCGATGTTCGACGCGCGTGCGGATTCGCGCGCTTGCTCGTTCAATCGCAGCAGCGTTTGTTGCTGCTCGCGATAGGCCACCAGCGCGTTCTCCGATTCTTCGAGCGCAAGCAGGATCGTTTGCTCATACGCCGCGAGCGCTTCACGCGTTCCCGCCTCGGCGCTGTGCAATCGTGCACGCGCGCTTGCGAAATCCGTCCACTCGATCGAGGGCGTGATCGACCACGACTTCGATTCGGACTCGCCGAACAAACTGCCGCGGCCCGCGAGAAACCCGAGGAAGCCGGTGATGCTGATGCGTGGATACAAATCGGCGGCAGCGACTCCTTCGCGCGCGGCAGCCGCGGCGAGACGACGTTCCGCCGCGCGTACATCGGGACGATTGCGCAGCAACGCATCGGGATCGCCTAACGCCAGCGCCTTTGCGAGCGGCGGGTACGCGTGCGGTGAGAGATCGATGCCGAGATCGCCGGGACGCTTGCCGAGAAGCACGGCGAGACGATGCTCGCGTGCTGCGATCGCGGCGCGAATCGGAGGAACACTCGCCTCCGTTCCGGCCACGCGCGCGCCTGCGCTCGCAACGTCCAACTCTTCGCCGACACCCGCATCGCGGCGCAGTCGCGTCAAGCGCAACGACTCGCGTTGATTCGTGAGACTGCGCTCCGCGACCGCGAGCTGCTGCTGCAATCCGCGCAGCTCGAAATAATTGCGCGCGACTTCCGCCGCGACTGAAACGCGCACGTCATCGAGCGACGCATTGAGCGATTCCGCCGTCGCATTCGCCGCTGCGATCTGCGAGCGCACGCGACCAAACAGATCGAGCTCCCAGAACGCATCGAACCCTGCGCGGTACGTCGAGCGCGTCGTCTCGAATTCTTCGCGTCGATCGACGAGCGCACTCGCGCCTGCGATCGGATAACGATCATTCGAGACATCGCTCACGATCGCGCGCGCCTGATCGAGCCGCGCGACCGCGATGCGCACATCGTGATTCGATTCCAGCGCCGCGGACTCGAGTTGCTCGAGCGTGGAGTCATCGAACTGACTCCACCACTTCGGATCGTACGGCTGCTTCGCGAACGTCACTTCATCCGCGGATTTCAACGCGATCGGCTCGACGACCGGCGCGTGATACGGACGCAACGTGCATGCACTGAGGAACAGCACGACAAGCAACGACGCCACTGCAGCAGGAACCGGCAACGCTTTCGACGAACGACGGAATCGCGCGACGAGATTGCCAATCACCGTGTAGAACACCGGCGTCAGGAACAAGCCGAACAACGTCACGCCGAGCATGCCCGCGAATACCGCGATGCCCATCGCGCGGCGAATCTCGAATCCCGCGCCGCTCGAGAACACAAGAGGCACGACGCCCATGATGAATGCGACCGAGGTCATGAGCACGGGACGCAAACGCACGCGACACGCTTCGAGAATCGCGGTGAGGCGATCGTCGCCTTCTTCTTCGCGATGCTTCGCGAACTCGACGATGAGAATCGCGTTCTTACACGCCAGTCCCGCGAGCACGAGGAAGCTGATTTGCGTGAAGACGTTGTTGTCGCCGTGCGTCAGCCACACGCCGGCGATGGCCGAGAGAATCGTCATCGGCACGATGAGAATGACCGACAGCGGCAGCGTCCACGATTCATATTGCGCCGCGAGCACGACGTACACGAGCAGCACACACAGCGGGAAGATGAGCAGCATCGTGTTGCCGCTGAGCATTTCCTGATACGCGAGCTCGGTCCATTCGTAGCTCATGCCGCTCGGCAATTTCTCTTGAAGAATCTTCGCGATCGCGGCCTGCGACTGGCCGCTGCTGTATCCCGGCGCAGGACCGCCGTTGATCTCCGCGGCAGGGAAGCCGTTGTAGTGCATGACCTGCTCGGGTCCGTAACTGCGTTTCACCGTGACGAGCGATCCGAGCGGCACCATCGCGCCGTTCGCGTTGCGCGTTTCGAGTCGTCGAATTTGTTCGGGCTCGGTGCGGTACTGCTGCTCCGCCTGCACGTTGACCTGGTAGGTGCGGCCG
>JBQCJC010000039.1:0-2814 GCA_051953135.1 Thermoanaerobaculia bacterium
TTTGTACTCCGGGGGGACTTTGCGTGGCTGCCCATGACGAGTGGGGGTAGATAAAAAATGCTTACACAACAAAGGCCGGGCCGGCCCCACGACAGAACCGACGCGCAACGTCACGTACAATCACCCAAGCAATGCGCATCCTCGGGATCGATCCTGGCTCCGTGACGACTGGCTTCGGAGTTGTCGACTACGAACGGGCGCGGCTCACGCTCGTCGAGCAGGGATCGATTCACACGCCGCGCGGTGCGGAGCTCGTCGATCGGCTGAGCATCATTCATGACGGCTTGCGTGCGGTCATTGCGCGCACGCGTCCTGAGGCCGCGGCGATCGAGACGCCGTTCGCGGGGAAGAACGTCAACAGCCTCATTCAACTCGCGCATGCGCGTGGCGTGATTCTGCTCGCCGTGCGCGCGGCGTCGCTCGACGTTTTCGAATACTCTCCGCGCTCGGTGAAGAGCGCGGTGGTTGGATACGGTGGTGCGGAAAAAGATCAGGTCGCGAAGATGGTGCGGATGCTGCTGCCGGGTTGTGCGTCTCTGAAGATGACGCCCGACGCGTCCGATGCACTGGCCATCGCCATCTGTCATGCGCACACCGCCGGCACCGCCGCGCGACTGCAGATACGAGCATGAGCACGTCGCTTCCCGAGGAAGAAACATTGGAGAGTGAGGCCCAGGCGCAGACGCCGCCCGTGCAGGGACGACTTGCGCGCACGTTCAGCGCATTGCGTTATCGCGACTTCCGTTACGTCTGGCTCGGCGCATTCACGTCGACGACCGGCACGTGGATGCAGACCGTCGCGCAGGGCTGGGTCGTGCTCAGCATGACCAACTCCGCGTTGCTCCTCGGCGTCGACGGATTCCTCGCCACCGGACCGATGCTCGTCTTCTCCCTCTTCGGCGGCGTCGTCGCCGATCGCGTCGAGCGTCGCAAGATCATGCTCTTCTCGCAGTACCTGCAGATGGCCTTCGCGCTCATCCTCGCGGCGCTGCTCTGGTCCGGCAACGTGAAGGTGTGGCACATCTTCCTGCTCTCGTTTCTCACCGGCAGCGCACAATCGTTCAGCGGACCCGCGTACATCTCGCTGCTGCCGCTGCTCGTGAAACGCGAGGACATGCCGAATGCGATCGCGATGAACTCGATGCAGTTCAACCTCGCGCGCGTGATCGGACCGATCCTCGCCGGACTCGCACTCGCGGCCTGGGGCGCGGCGATCTGCTTCGCACTCAACGGCGTCTCGTTTCTCGCCGTCATCATCGCGCTGCTGCTCATTCGCTCGCCGGACGTGAAAGATGCCGGCGCGCCGAAGGGCGGCATTCTCGATGAGATGAAGGATGGCTTCCGCTTCGTTGCCGGACGTCCGACCTTGCTGCTGCTGACGTTTCTCGCATTCGCCGGAACGTTTCTCGGCATGCCCATCGTCACCTTCCTGCCCGTGGTCGCGAAGTCGATCTTCGGACTCGGCGCGAAAGGCTACGCATGGATGATGACGACGTACGGCCTCGGCTCCGTCACCGGCGCCGTGCTCGTCGCCGCGACCGCGCATGCCGCACGCAAGGGGAGAGTCGCGTTGCTGTGTCAACACGCCTTCGCCGTGCTGCTCGTTGGCTTCGCGGTCTCGCGCTCGCTGCCGATCTCGCTCGTCATCGCGTTCTTCTCCGGCGCGTGCATCGTCGGCGTGATTGCGCTCTACAGCTCACTCGTGCAGCTCACGACCAGCGACGACATGCGCGGCCGCGTGATGTCCATCTTCATGCTCGCGTTTCGCGGCGGCATGCCTCTCGGCAATCTCATCGCCGGCTACGTCGCGCAGCGATGGTCGATCAGCACCGCGTTAGGCGTGAACGGCGTGCTGCTCGCGATCGTCGCGCTCGTTTTCATTCTGCGCGGCACGCAACTCGATGAAGCAGACGTCGCGCGCGTCGCGTAATCGGCGTATCTTCCTTCGCACCGAACGCAAGTTGGAGGTACGTATGAGCCCGAACGTGTGGGGTCTGCCGTTGTCGACGTTTACGCAAATCCACGTGCTCATCAGTCTGCTCGGCATCGTCGCCGGATTCGTTGCGCTCTTCGGATTGCTGCGCGGACGTTTGTATCGAACGTGGACCGCGATCTTTCTCGCGACCACCGTGCTCACGAGCGTCACCGGCTTCGGATTTCCGATCAAGAAGATCGGACCGCCGCACATCGTCGGCGGACTCTCGCTGATCGCGCTCGTGATTGCGATTGCCGCGTTGTACCTGTTTGCGCTGCGCGGAGGGTGGCGTCGCACGTACGTCATCACCGCGGTGATCTCGCTCTACTTCAACGTGTTCGTGCTCGTCGCGCAGGCATTCGACAAAGTGGCGTCCTTGAAAGCGCTCGCGCCGACGCAGAGCGAGCCGCCGTTCGCGGTCGCACAAGGTGTCGTGCTGGTGTTGTTCGTCGCGCTGGGGTGGATGGCGAGTACGCGCTTCACGAATGCGCAAGTGGCGCCGATTCAGGCTTCGCCGGTGACCTGATAGAGAAATCCTTCCGTGAAGAGGAACGTCTCCGGTGCGAGCGCGGTGATGTTCCACGCGCACGTGCCGAGGGGAGGCTCGAATTCGTCGCCGGCCCAGACTGGGAGCAACTCGACCATGCGTTGCTCGGCGAGTAACTCGCGAAGCAACGCAAGCAACGCGCGAACGCTCCCGAGTTCCTCTTCGTCGAGTTCTTCGCGCATGCCTTCGTAGTATTCGACGACGGTGTCTGCGACGGCGGAAGGGAATCCGCAACTGCATCCCGTGTACGCGCCGATTTCCCGCACGTGCGGCAACGAAAACCATTGGCGCA
>JBQCJC010000040.1:0-5068 GCA_051953135.1 Thermoanaerobaculia bacterium
CGCCGCGGACGATCTGTTGATGTCCGACGTGCATGCCGTCGAAATTGCCGATCGTCGCCACGCATCCACGCGGCAGATCGGTCTGTCGTAAGGGGTCGTTGAAAACCAGCATCGGGGCGGGGGAGTGTATCAATTGGTTGGCAGTTGGCGGTTGTTGGTTGTCGGGAGAAACGAGTGCGGCATGATAGCGAGGATGCGGAAAGTCGCCGTGCTGCTCGTATTCTTCATCGCGATGTCTTCAAATGCGCGTCCGCGCGCTCGTGAGATTGGGATCCAGCCCGGCATTCTTCCGACCGGTGCGCTCAACGCGATCACCGATGTCGAGGGCGTGCGCGTCGGGCAGACGACGCTCATTCGCGGCGAGAACGTGCGCACGGGCGTAACCGTGATTCTTCCTCACGGAGGCAATCTCTTTCGCGAGAAAGTGCCGGCGGCAGTGTTCGTCGGCAACGGATTCGGGAAGCTGATGGGATCGACGCAGATCGACGAGCTCGGCGAGATCGAATCGCCGATCGCGTTGACGTCGACGCTGAACGTGCCACGCGTCGCCGATGCCTTGATCGATTGGATGCTCGCGATGCCCGGCAATGAAGACGTGAAGTCGATCAACGTCGTCGTCGGTGAAACGAATGACGGTCGCTTGAATGACATTCGCGGACGCCATGTCGGTCGCGACGAAGTCTTCGCGGCGCTGAAGAATGCGAAAGGCGGCGCGGTCGAGGAAGGTTCCGTCGGCGCGGGTACAGGCACGGTGGCGTTCGGATGGAAAGGCGGGATCGGGACGTCGTCGCGCAAATTGCCGGCGAAGCTCGGCGGCTGGACGATCGGTGTGCTGGTGCAGACGAACTACGGCGGCGTGCTGACGATCGATGGCAATCCGGTCGGGAAGAAGCTCGGACAGTATTACCTGAAGAACGAGCTCGAGAACGCGGACGGCTCGATCATGATCGTGATCGCGACCGATGCGCCGGTCGATGCTCGCAATCTCGAGCGAATGGGCGCTCGCGCGATGATGGGACTCGCGCGTACTGGTGCGGCGGGCACGAACGGCAGCGGTGATTACGCGATCGCATTCAGCACCGCGCGCAACGCGACGACGCTCGTGAAGAACGACGACATGTCGCCGTTGTTTCTCGCCGTGATCGAAGCGACGGAGGACGCGATTTACAACTCGTTGCTGAAGGCGACGGATGTTGGGGATGTGAAGGCGCTGCCGCTGCCGTTGCCGTAGGAGCGCCGACGTCGTCGTCGGCTGGACCGTGGGCGTCAGCGCCCGCGTTGCGCAGAACGGCGCGTGTGCTAGTCGACGAGACGGCGGCGACGACGCCGCCGGGCCAGCCGGCGAAGACGCCGGCGTTCCGCTACATGAGCCGCAGCATCGGCGCGGGAACTGAGATCGCATCCCACGCGGGTGCGTCCGTGCCGAGCATCGTCGCGAATTGATCGACCATCACCGGGTCCCACTTGCCGCCCGAGGCTTCGCGTCGCAGCGTGGCCATCGCGGCGTCGTGTGAGAGCGGCGCGGGACGATAGGCGCGATGCGAGGTCAGCGCGTCGTACGCATCGACCACGGAGAGCAGTCGCACTTCGTACGGAATCGAATCACCGCGCAGGCCATCGGGATAGCCGCGGCCGTCGTAGCGTTCGTGGTGATGACGAATGAGTCCGAGGACGGACGTGAGTGTCGTGAGCGGGCGCACCATCTCTTCGCCAATGGCCGGATGATCGATGACGCGCATGAACTCGTCGCGCGTCAATGGCCCGGCTTTATTGAGCAGCGCCTCGGGCACCGCGATTTTTCCGATGTCGTGCAGCAAGCCCGCGATGCGAATGCGCTCGGCGAGGTTCGAATCGAGGCCGAGGTAGAGCGCGAAGGTGCGCGCGAGATCGCCGACGCGCTGCGAGTGGCCGCGCGTGTAGTGATCCTTCGCTTCGAGCGCGAGCGCCAGCGCGCAGATCACGTTCTGCGTTTGCTCGAGATCGGAGTGGTACTCCTTGATGCGCAGCAGCGAGTGAATGCGCGTCACGAGTTCGAGGCGATTCAGCGGATAGTTGATGAAGTCGTCCGCGCCCGCGACGATCGCTTCCTGGCGCATGCCGCTGTTGCGATGCGAGGTCAGCACGATCACCGGGAGAAACTCCCAGCGCGAATCGGAGCGCAACAGCTTCAGCGTCGACGTGCCGTCCTGCACGGGCATCACGAGATCGAGCAGCACGGCATCGATCGATTCGCGTTCGAGCAGCTCGAGTGCTTCACGGCCGTTCTCGGCCATGACGATGTCCATGTTCGCATCTGCGAGCGTTGCGGCGACGAGCTCGCGATTCATGCGATTGTCATCGACGCACAGCAGTCGCGCGCGTCGATCGAGGCGCGGACGCATGTGCATCGACGTGACGGCTTTCGGGATGTCTTCGTCGAGCGCAGTCGCGAAGAGATTCACGAGCTCGACGTTGAACGCGCCGTGCTGTGCTTCGGCGAGCAATTGCTGCATCGCGTCGTGCTCGGTGATCGGGCGCTCGTGATGAATCTCGTCGAAGCGATTGGCGATGCCGACGATCTGCGCTTCGAGCGGAATCGAATCGCCGCGCAGATGATCGGGATAGCCGTCGCCATCCCAGCGCTCGTGATGCCAGCGCACGATCGGCACGAACTGGCGAAAGGTCATCATCGGTTCGAGAATCGATGCGCCCATGCGCGTGTGATCGGCGACGCGTCCGCGCTCTTCTTCGTTGGTCGGTGAAGTCGTGAGCAGGTGATCCGGAACGCCGATCATGCCGAGGTCGTGCAGCATCGCGCCTTTGATCACGATCTCTTTTTCTTCCGGCGACATCCCGAGTTTGTCGCAGAGATGCGCGGCGTACGACGCGACGCGATGCACATGGCCGATGGTGCGCGGATCTTTCGATTCGAGCGCCGCGGTGAGCGTCATGATGATGTTCTCGCTCGAGTCGAGCTCCTTGCGGAGATTGCGAATCTTGATGAGCGAGCGGATGCGCGTGCGCAGCTCTTCGCGATTGATCGGCTTGTTGAGAAAGTCATCCGCGCCGCATTCGAGCGCGCGAATCTTGTCCTCGGTTCCCGTCAGCGCCGTGAGCATCAGGATCGGGATCGTGCGTCCCGCGGGCGAGCCTTTGATCAGCGTGCACGCCTCGTATCCATCCATGTTCGGCATCATCACGTCGAGAATGATGATCGCGGGGTTGTGCTTCGGATAAAGCTCCACCGCTTCGGCGCCATCGCGTGCGAGCACGACGTCGTAGCCCCAGCTCCACAGATACTCCTCGAGGAGCTGCAGGTTCTGCTCGTTGTCGTCGACGGCCAGGACTACGTCCCGTTCCTGCGCTGACGGCTGTACCGCTGCGTTCGACATGGAATATTGGACCTGACTTTTTGAGACGCCGAATTATAGACCTGCATCCACGCCGCGCCGGGTCAAGAAAACATGCTCGATTGCGGCGCGGGATAAATCACGCGGCCGTCTTCGAATCGCGCGAGGTCGTTGACGCGGTGAAGTTCCCATTTGCCGGGACCGAGGATGTGGACGACCTGAATGTTGCGTCGCAGGAGCTCGTCGGAGAGCAGGTTGCGATGACAATTCGACGGCTTCGACTCGGCGCACATGACCGCGGTGCGCTGCTCCGAATCGAGCAGGCGTTCGATCGCATCGGCGAACGTTTGCGTGGCCATGTGATCGGCATAGCCGCGAAACGATTCGCTTTCGAGCGCGGTGTTGCGCGATTGCTTCGACGGCGTGCGGCGTCCGCCGAGATCTTCGAAGTGGATGTAGTCGATGCGATGTTCAGGCAGCGAGACCTGCAACGACTCGCGCGAGAAATGCGGATGCCGCTGCGAGCCGGGAAAGCGGCGAATGTCCGCGAGCCGTCGCACGTGATGTTCGCGAAGCAAAGCGACGAGCTCGGCGAGCGTGCGGGTGGAATGGCCGATCGTGTAGATTCGATTCAACATTTGACTCAATGGCCACTTACTACGCCGAGCATGCGCAGCAACTGAAGCAGGATCTCGCACGCGAGATTCCGATCGAAGCGTTGCGCGAGCTGCATCAGAAGCGGCCGCTGCTGCACGCGTTCATCGCGTTCGCGAATTTCGCCGCGATCATCCTCGGATCGTTCGCAAGCCTGCAACTCGATCGCTGGTACTTCTGGGTGCCGTGCGCGTTCGTCGTCGGTTTCGCGGTGTTCAACTGCACGGTGCTGTTGCACGAGGTCGTGCATCGCGCGGTGCTGGAGAAGGCGTCCGAGCCCGGCTATCGATTCCTCGGATTGCTCTACGCGATCCCGAGCGGCATCTCATCATCGCAATTCACGCGATGGCATCTCGATCATCACGCCGGCCTCGGCTCGGATGAAGAAGATCCGAAGCGCCATTACCTCTCGCCGAAGATCAACGCGCGCTGGCTGAAGTTTCTCTACTTCACGCCCGCGCTGTTCTTCATCTACTTCCGCGCCGCCGCGAAAGAAACGGCGTCGTACGAGCCCGAGTTGCGCAAACGCATTCAGCGCGAGCGACTCGGCACGATCGTGTTTCAGTTGAGCGTGCTCGCGCTCATTGCGTACTTCGGCGGCTGGTTCGTCGCGTGGAAGCTGTATCTCGTCCCCATCGTCTTCGTCTTTCCGATCGCGTTCGCGTTGAATCGCCTCGGCCAGCACTACGACATCGATCCAAGCGATCCCGCAAAGTGGTCGACGCTGATGCGAAGCTCGTGGTTCTGGGACTACGCGTACCTCTTCTCGAATTACCACCTCGAGCACCACTACTTCCCGGGCGTGCCGTTCTACAACCTGCGAAAGTTGCAGCGACTGCTGCTGCCGTTCTACGAGAAGCGTGGCGTGGTCGCGCACACGTATGGCGAGTTGGTGTGGGGATATCTGGTGATGAATCGGAAGCCGCACACGAAGTGGGAAGAGGATGTGCGCAGCGCCGCGATTGGGGCCGCTGAGTAGTGGAGCGGTGGGGGCTTTTGCCACCCCGCCAAAATAAAACCGCGGGGGGTGTGCCCCCCCAGCCAAAGAAACGGCCGGGGGGGCGCCCCCCCCGCCCCCAACCCTA